>CAMNQO010000044.1 GCA_946549475.1 uncultured Bacteroidales bacterium | reverse complement strand
CTACGAAGCAACGATGAGAAACGAGTTGGATATCAGCCTTGAGAAGCGCTATGTCAAGGAAGAAGCGTTCAAGGAAGGGCGTGAAGCCGGGCGTGAGGAAGGCGAAGCTAAGGGCCGCGAAGATGTTGCCCGTAAACTGCGTGAGATGGGTATGTCAGCCGAGGATATCTTGAAAGCGACCGGAATGGAACTGTAATGCAAAACGAGTTGGATATCAGTCTGGAGAAACGCTACGTCCGCGAAGAAGCCTTGAAAGAAGGGCTGGAGAAAGGCCGGGCAGAAGGCGAAGCCAAAAGACGCAAGGTAGGCCGGGCGGAGGGGCTGGCACAAGGAAAAACCGAGGGTCTTGCGGAGGGACGCAACAACGCTCTGATGGAGACGGCCCGCAATCTTCAGGCGATGGGCTTGTCCCCGGAGCAGATAAAGCAAGCTACCGGGGTCACGCTTTGAATTATCAAAATCAAGTGTCTTATATATAGAACGAAAGTGCGGCTGGGAGGGCCGCACTTTGCGTGAGGGAGAGAGACCGGGTGTAGAAGGCTTTGCAGGATGATATAGATGCCCAGCCTTGCCAGCGGAGCAGGGCTGGGCCGGGCTACAGGTTAATTCTGGAGGCGGACACAACGGACCGGAAACCCGTAGGCCCGGCCGCGGTCGCTCGTGGGACCGAAGCAGGACGAGTAGGCGCCCTGATAATGCCCGCTGTGGCTGGACGAACTGTACTGACAAGACGACCAATAGTAGCCGGTGCTGGCAACGCTGTCGACCGCACCGGAACTGTATTTGCGGAACCCCGAATAAGCGATGAAGTCGGTAACGGAAGTGCCGCTGAGGGTGGCGGATATATCACGGCCTTTATTGGCAACGTGCGTCGTACCGCTTGAAGCCGTCAGACCATTGAACACTTGCCCTGTCGTGGCGACCTTCCAACCGGCGGGGCAGGGATCGAAAATGGTCTTGCCGATTTCTGTATAGGCAGAACCGGTGTATGTGGTACCCCAGAGCTTGTTGTCCCACTCGGCGTTGGTCTCCGTATAAGTAGTATAGGTAGAGAACCAAGCATAAGAATTTCCACCGTTAGTGATAAACATGTGAGGGTTCTTGATGGAATAAGCGATATGATCCGCTACCGAAGTGGCACTGCCGATGGTGCCACTGTTGGCGGCGATGATGCCGGCTGAAGCAGTCGAAGGAACGATGCCCGACTGAACGGCAGTCATGGATGTGAGGGAGTTGCCGCCTCCTGACCGGCCGAGCGGATCCTTCCTGCCCCACTGATAATACATACCGCAAGCGTTGGCGAGCGTGGCGGAAGAACCGGCCGTGTAAGCGGTCATCGCACCGAGAGAAGCGCCCATTACCGTATAACCGTTGTAACTGCGGGTGTTGTCCGAGGTGGGATCCCAACCGGGAGACCAAATGTGGAATGACCAGATGATCTCCTTGCTGCTGTTGTACAGACCGACGACGCAGTTACCGGTACCGGAGATGCCGGAGACAGTCACCTGGTATGTATTGGTGTTGAGACTGGCGGAAGGAGCGGCGGAGAGGCTTTCGTACCAGAGGACCTTGGCGGAGACGGGAGCCTTGGCCTCATCGGGGACGGCCTCGGTATCGGTGTAAAGGTAGTTGGAGTCGGCCTCGTAAGGCTGGGCGTCGAAGGAAACGCTGCGGTTGGATGCCGTACCGGAGTCGATGATACAGTTGCCCGTACCGTACACGATGCCGTAGGTGTCGTATTCTTGGGGCGTCACCTTGGCGAGCGCGATGGCATTCCCGTCAGTGAACTTCTTGCCGCCCCTGCGCGTGATGTTGAACGAAGAAGTAGCCGAAGAGGACTTGGCGATGCGCTTGCCGTCGGAACCGAAAGCGCTGACGGAACTGACGGTGTAAGTACCGACCGGAAGGGGCACGAAGAGTTTCTGCGAGCCGCCGGGAGCGACCGGAGATGCGAGGTTGTAAGTGACGGAGGTGCCAGATGTCGTTACTCCGTCAGTTTTGATGGAGTAACCGCCGAAAGAGCCGGCCGCCGTAAAGTCACCCGTAATCCGTTTGTCCATATTGACGACAATCTTGGTGACATTGGTCGTGACATCGCCGGCGACCTGGAGCTCCAGCAGGGCGACGCCGCCGAGGTGAAGGAAGCGCAGGTTGTCCAGCACAGACACGCCGCTCTCCGTCGTCTGCTCCGCTATCATCGGAGTCGGAGCGTAAGGATAAGCGTAACTGTCGTACGTGTCCGGGAGCGTCACCGTCAGGTTACGGCTGGAGGCCGTCGTCGATACGATGGACGCGGGATAATAGGCGAAGCCCGTCCGCCGAATCTCGGCAGACGGGTAAGGGATATACTTCCCGGAAAAAGCGGAAAAAACCGCGCTAAAGCGCTGGTTATAAGACTATAATACCCCCATACCCACTTTCGCGCGGAGGACGCAGGCATCCGCACGACCACCCGTCAGGGCGGCACAGCGAACGGAAAGCGCATTCCACACAAGGCGGAAAACGCCGACGGGCGACAGGGAAAGAGGATATGAAAGGGTCAACGACATACCCGCAAAGGGTGTTTGTTCAAATTCGGCGGCAAAGGCACGAAAAATCCCCAAAAGTGTAACAAGGGGAAAGAAAAATTCCGGGCCGGATAGCGCCTACTCGTCCAGGGAGTGGATGGCGAGACCGGAACGGAGTTTGGGCTCGAACCAGGTTGTTTTCGGAGGCATGATGTTGCCGGTATCGGCGATGCGGATAAGCTGGTCCATCGAGACGGGATAGAGGGCGAAAGCCACTTTCATCTCGCCGCTGTCCACCCGGCGGGACAACTCGCCCAGTCCCCGGATGCCGCCCACGAAATCGATACGTTTGTCCGTACGAAGGTCTTTGATGCCCAGCAATTTGTCGAGTACCAGATTGGAGAGGATCGTCACATCCAGCACGCCGATGGGGTCCTCGTCGTCGTAGCGCCCTTCCCGGGCGGTGAGGCTGTACCACCGGCCGCCCAGATACATGGAAAAGTTATGCAAGTCCTTCGGCTCATAGGGCTTCGCCGCCCGGCCGTACATCGGTTCGGAAACAAGCGTCACCTTGAAATCATCTTCCAACGCCTTGAGGAAGGTCTTTTCGTCCATCCCGTTGAGGTCCTTGACGACACGGTTGTAATCCAGGATGGCGAGGTGGCTCTGCGGAAAGCAGACCGCCATAAACCAGTTGTACTCTTCCTGACCCGTATGACGGGGATTGGCCGCCCGTTTTTCGGCTCCCACACGGGCAGCCGCCGCAGTACGGTGATGGCCGTCGGCCACATAGAAAGCATCTACCTGCGTATTGAAAAGACAGGTGATACGGTCGATGACGGCATCGTCGCCAATGACCCAGAAAGTGTGGACAAATTTATTTTCATCGGTAAAACGGTACTCCGGCTCGCCTGCGACGGTCGTCTCGATGATGGCTCCGAGTTCCTCGTTGTCTTTATATGCGAAGAAGACGGGCTCGATGTTGGCATTCTGGATGCGCACATGCACCATCCGGTCATCTTCCTTGTCTTTGCGCGTGAGTTCGTGCTTCTTGATGATGCCCTCGGCGTAGTCGTCCGTATGGGCGCAGAGGACAAAGCCGTATTGCGTACGCATGCCCATCGTCTGGGCATAGACATAATAGCAGGGTTTCGGGTCCTGCACGAGCCATCCCCGCTGCTTCCACCGTTTGAAATTCTCCACCGCCATGTCATAGACAGGCCGGGAATGTTCATCGGCAATCGGCTCGAAATCAATCTCCGGGCGGGTAATGTGCAACAAACTTTTTTCTCCGGCCATCTGCTTGGCCTCCAGGGAGTTCATCACATCGTAAGGCGGGGCCGCCACTTCAGTCACAATTTCTTTCGGAGGACGGATCGCCGCAAACGCTTTCACACGTACCATAAGTTTCAGAACGCTACATTTCGAAGCGCGAAGTTATAAAATTGTCACCAAATAACAAAAAAGTATTTCAGTGACCTCCGGGGCGGCCGCCGCTGCCGGGACCGCCGCCGGAACTGCTGCCGCCGGAACTGCTGCCGCTCAGGGAGACGGCAGTGCCGCCGGAAATGCCGGAGACCGCCCAGATACCGTTGCTGTAAGTCGTACCGGAGACGCTCACGCCCTTGTAGCCGGAACTGACGGCCGGTGAGGAAACAGACACGCTGGACACGCCGGAAGGAGCCTTGAAAGCGCAAAGATAACTCCCAGAATTATACAGGGCATTCCAACTGCCGGCCGTACAACTCATCGTATAGACACTCTGGGAAGAACTGTACCCCCTTTCCAGACCGCCGTAGGCAACGACTGTCGCGCCGCTGTTGATGTAAAGTTTGTAATCGCTTTCGGTGTTGGCATCGATGGCCACCTCAGGGTTGCCCGCCGTCGTCACGGCGAATGTATATCCGCCGTTGAGTTTGAGGTCATGGTTGGCATCCATCGCATCGTTGGCGGAGGAGAAAGCATAGACATAGCCCCCGTTGACATTCATTTCGGCCTGACAGTTGATGGCATCGTCCCCCGAAGAGACGACATACACCGAGCCGTCGTCGATGGTCAGGTTGCCCTTCGCCTCGAAACCTTCACTCTTGGAACAGTTGACGATGACCGTCCCGCCGCCGATGACCATATTGCCCGCATAGCCTGTGACGGTGGCATGGTCGCCGGTCCCGTTTTTAGTCGCCCAGCCAATCTTGATTCCCTTGGCCGACACATCGTTGGACTCGCTGCCGGTGGTGGTGATTTTGAGCGTACCGCCCGTGATATAACTGTCGGAAAGGGTATGGCTGGTCGCGTCATAGTCATAACTGCCGGCCCGCAAGCCCTTGCCGCCGTTACCGCTGTTGGTAATGGTCACGCTGCCGCCGGTCATGGCAAAGTAATTGTCCGCCTTGATGCCGGCCGTTCCGGTATATTCGCCGTCCTCGCTGTCGTACGCCACGCCGCCGCTCACGGTCACGGTCGTCGTACCGCCTTCGACCAGCACATAATCCTCGGAGTTGATTCCTTTCTTCATGTTGGCCTGGGCCGTGACATGCAGCGTACCGCCGGTCAGCCGGACATATTCATTGACCTTGATGCCGTGGCCGGCGGAAGAACCGGCCGTAACCGTGACGGTCGGGCTGCCCATCATGCGCACATAGTCATCAGATACGATGCCGGACTTGCCCTGCGCATTCCGGGCCGTCACGGAGAGCGAGCCGCCGCCGCTGAAGATGAGCTGGCCTTCGCTGAAAAACACGCCCTTCATATCCTCGTCGCCGGAAGCGGAATAGGCTGCGGAAGCACCGTCCTGAAGGGTATTCGTCCCCTCCAGATAGACATAGGTACGCTTGCCGCTCTGGTTGTTGATGGCGGCACCGCTGCTGCAAGTCAGGGAAAGACCGCTCAGCCAAAGGGCCTGCTTTTTTGAACTGTAAAGTTTGAAAAATCCGTCGGAGGCCGTACCCGTCAGTTTGTAAGCCACATATTCTTCTCCGGTATAGGTGACGGTAACCTGGTTGCCGCTGGTGGTGACCGTAAAATAATCCGCGACGCCGGATGCGGTATAACCGCTGACCGTAGCGCCGCTGCTTGAATAGGTCACGGTAACCAGACGGGTAAAAGTGGTGTTGGAAATCTCATCGGCATCCGAAGTGCCGCCGCCCGAGCTGGGGAAAACCGTTTCTACGGCACCATCGTCAGCCGTCGTAGAGACGGTCAGGCTGTAGGAAGCAGAGGCCGCCTTGTAAATGTTATCTCCGGCAAATGTCGCGGAAATGGTCGTCTTGCCCGCGGCCACGAGCGTCACCGTCCCGTCGGAAGCAATGGTCGCCGCATCCGGGTTGGAAGAAGCATAGGTGATGGCCTCGGAGATGGCCGTCTCGTCCGGATCGACGGAAAGCGTCGGATAGATCACGCTCCCCTCATCATCCAGAGCGACGGAAAGCGAACTCTCCGACCAGCCGAGCGTCACGGCATGCTTGACGACCTTGAGGGTGTACCAGGCACTGCCGGCCGCATAGGTACCGGTGGCTTCGGAATTGGCGGTGATGGCGACCGTCCCTGCTCCCACGAGGGTGATCGTTCCGTCCGCAGAAATGGAAGCGACCGTCTCGTCGGTGGAGGTATAGGTGACGGCAAGCGCGTGTTCATTGCTGAGGGTCGGGAAAACATTGTCTTCGGAGGCCATCGTGGCCGTATAAGCCGAAACGCTCCAGGTCAGGTCCGCATCGGCCAGGTCGCTGTCTTCTTCCCGGACGGTCAGCGTATAAGAGACGCTCATGGCATCGTACTGTCCGGTAGCCGCGCTGGTGGCAGTGATGACTGTACTTCCCGCCGCGACCAAGCTGACCACCCCGATCCCGTCGATGACGGCGACGGATTCGTTGGAACTGGCATAACTGATATCCAAGGAGTAAGGATTGGACAAAACGGGCAGTTCCGCAGAGAAATCATCCGAGCCCAACAGGACAGACGCACGGGTGGCGGACCAGGCCAGCCCGGCTGCCCCGACCTCGACGGTGAGTGTATAGGACGCAGAGCCTGCCTCGTATGCGGTCGTGGCTTCGGAAGAAGCCGTAATGACGGTCGTACCCACGCCCACAAGCGTAACGACCGGCTCGCCGTCATTGTCTGCGGAAATGGTCGCAACCGCCTCATCCGAACTGGAGAAAGCGACACCCACGCCATATTTGTTCACCAGCGTGGGAAAATCATTGTCCGCTCCGTAAGTGGCCGTAAAATCCTTGGCACTCCAGGCCAGATCGGGGTCCTTCAGGGAAGAAAGGGAGGTCGAGATGCCGATCTGATCTTTTGCACAGGCCGTCATAAGCACAGCCAGGGCCGTCAACAACAAACAAACGCGTCTTTTCATACTTCTTTTCATTTATCCGCGACGAAAATAAGCAATAATAAGGCGCTTTTTTCCGGAATCAAAACGAACAGGGGATTTTTCTCAACGAGTGCAGGCCTCGACGGCAGCCCGGACGCTGCCGTGCCGGAAGAGCAGTTCGCGGGCTTTGTCGTAGTCCGTGATGCCGGTCTCCTCCATGATCATCCGCGTCCCCCGGTCCGCGAGTTTCCGGTTGCTCAGTTGCATGTCCACCATTTTGCTGCCCTTGACATGGCCCAGGCGTATCATCACGGCAGTGGAAATCATATTGAGGACCAGTTTGGCGGATGTGCCGGATTTCATCCGCGTACTGCCCGTGACAAATTCCGGACCGACCTGCGGAACGATGGCCAATTCGGCCTCCCGGGCCAACGGAGAGCCGGCATTGTTGGTGATGCCGGCGGTCAGAAGGCCGGCAGCCCGGGCACTGCGGATGGCTCCCAGGACATAAGGGGTCGTACCGGATGCAGCAATGCCCACCAGCGTATCTTCCGCGACGGGATGATAGGCCAGCAAATCGCGCCAGCCGCCTTCGAGGTCATCCTCCGCCCCTTCCACCGCCTGGCGGATGGCTCCGTCCCCTCCGGCGATCAGTCCGATAAAAAGATGGCGGACTCCGAATGTGGGAGGGATTTCCGAGGCGTCCAGTACACCCAGACGCCCGGAGGTGCCGGCGCCGAGACAGAAGACGCGGCCGCCCCGCCGTACCCGTCCGACGATACCGTCCACCAGCGCCGTGATGACGGGAATGGTCTGCGCCACGGCCTCGGGGACAAGGCGGTCTTCGGCATTGATGCCCAGCAGCAGTTCTTCGGTGGACATTTCGTCCAAATGCGAATAACGCGAGGGAGCCTCGGTCGTACGCTGGAATTTGACATCTCCGGAAGACTGTCCGGCAGGAAGGGGTTTATTCGGATTGGGCATAGTGGTAACGGACGAGTTCATCGATGGGATGCGGATAGAAACCGAGGATGCGGGCGCCGGCCTTGCGGGCCAGGGGTACGAAAAGGGTCTTGATTGCGGAGCCGAATCCGCCGACGACACCGACGGGATAGCGCGACAGGTCGTAAGCACGCAGGTGGCGGTCGATAAAACTTTGGATGCTGCCGTCCACCAGAGTCTTGACATAAGGTTCGGCATAATGGGAAAGGACAAAGGGCGCCAGGGAGCCCAGCCAGGTAGAAGCCGACCCGATGGGGTGATAGACTTCGGTGATGATCGTTTCGTAATCCCGCGAGCCGTCGCCGCCGCCCAGATGCAACTCCCGGAACTGCAAGGCAAGGTCTTCGGGGACCAGTCCTTTGATATAGTCGGCAAGGAACAGTTTGCCGATGTGGGCGGCGCTCCCCTCATCTCCGAGGATGAAACCGCCTGAGCCGGCTTTGCCGACAATTTTTTTGCCGTCGAACAGACAGGAATTGGATCCGGTCCCCAGAATCGCGGCAATGCCGGCCTCATGCCCGCAGGCCGCACGGGCCGCCGCCAGCAAATCGCTCTGAATCTCGATCTGCCGGGGATGGAACAATGCTTCCAGCAGGGTTTCGAGATGCTCCCTGCGTTCCCCGTCCGGCACACCGGCCGTATAATACCAGACATGGTCTATGGACGCGTCCGCTACTCCGAGTTTGACCAGATGTTCCAGACCGGAAAGGACACCGAAGGCCGCCTGGCGGATGTGCTCCTCAACGACTTCCGGAGACATGGCAGAAAGATTGGTCCCTTCGCCCGGATGGCGGAAAAGTTCCTTTCCCTCCGACAACAGGCGCCAGTCGCTCTTGGTCGCCCCGCTTTCACATAGTATATCCATTTTTCATATTTTCGGCAAAGTTAGGCAAAAAAACCTACTTTTTGAGGATGATTCCCTCACCGATGTCCATCAGTTCAAAGGGGAGATAATCATATTCGGGGTTGCCCAGACGGTCGGTGCGGCAGAACAATTCGCGATAGGACTCCCGTTGCTGGACGCGGTGGCCGAACTCGTTTTCATGGGAAGGGATGAACAAGATCCTGGAGGGGTCCGCATCCTTGCAGGCCTTGGCGGCCGTCTGCAGGCGCTGAAGTTTGTTCCAGGAGGCGCCGATGAGGACATCGGGGGCGCTCCACTCCGACACGCGGGCATCACGCTCCGCATCGGAATTATCCCCGTTGTGGACGATGGTCCAGCCGTCAAACGCAAAGTGATAGACATTGTTGGGCATGGAGGCCGGATCCTTCCTATTTTGATGTCCGGCCAGGGTGCGGACCTGGATTCCTTCCACATCCATCGGCTCCATGATGTCAGCCCAACTGATGGTCCGGAGCGGATTGTCGCCGATGTTCTTGCCCACCCGGGGGTCGGAACAGAAGACTTTCTTGCCCTTATCGACCATCGCCTGCATCATCACGTCCGTGTAGTGGTCGCCGTGGGGATGGGTGACGAAGACGACGGACAGTTCCTTTGCCATCCGCTCGGACTCAGCCTTGTTTCCGTGCCAGCAAAGGTCAATGGCGAATGTCCGCTCGCTCGTGCGGAAGATATAGCCCATGTTATATACCTTGAAAATCCCCAGTTCTCCGGGCTTGACCTTGGTCTTTTTGAGCCAGTCAAACACCTTTTTGCGGGCCCGGGCGCGATAGTTGTCCCGCGCAATCTCAAAGGCCTGCTTGATTTCGGGCGTGGCCGCTGCGCTGATATTGTCCACATGGACGGGAAAGTCCACCAGCAGGACGATGTCCCGGCGGATGAGGGCTTGTTGCGAACCGTCATCGACCATGGGAGGAAAGTTCTCTTCGAGTTTTGCTACAAATTTGTAGGTATCCTCAATCCAGGACAGCGGGTCATACTCGAACTTCTGCTCCTGCTTCACGATGAACTCATCAAGCATCTTTTCGGCTTTCGTCCCCCGCGCATCGACGGCAAACTGCCGGGCAAATTCGATCATATCGCGAAAGAGGGCCGCATTGGATTGGGGCTGCCAGTCAAAGGCAAGAAGGGATTGCACGCCCAGCAAAAGCGCCAGGCAGAAAGACAGATATTTTTTCATACGCATCTTTATTTATATTCAACCATAACTTGTCCGAAACGAAGCCAAGTCACCATAAAATCCTTTTCGGGAGTGATGGTGTCGGTGGAAAGGACATCATCCGAAGGACGGCTGCGGATGAGAGAAATCCGCCCCGTCGCCGGTGTCAGACGGAGGATGACACGGGCGCATCCGACGGCTTCGGGCGGCAGGCGGAAACTCCGCTGCTGCATCCCCAGACCACAGTCAAAGCCGGTCTGTTTGCTGCCGTTGACAAAGTTGAGCGCCTTGTCCCACCAGGGATGGGAGCGGAGCAGGAAAATCTCTTCTCCGGTTGCCGTTTCCCGAAGATTGACCCAGGGAGCGCCATCTACGGAGCACTGGACCCGCCACTCGGCGGGAAAGCCCCAGCAATGGTCGCCGTCTGCGTCTCCTTCGCTCCAGGAAAAACTGAAACTCAAGTCCGTCGCTTTGAGTTTCCGGGTGGAAAATTCGACGAAGATCGACTTGGCTTCACGGGGTTTGCCCTGCGCATCAAATTCAAACCAACTGACGGTAGGTCCCTTCAGATAAAGGGCGCCGTTGGACTGAAATCCCCGTTTGGAAGCATCAAGGGCATTGAGGTCGTTGTCGATATGGATGAATGAATCGCTGTCCGTCCACAGGAAACCGCCCGTCCGGCCCACATCGGCCAGGACCCGGTCTCCTTTCTTGCCATTCTGCCACACGCCTCCCTGTACGCCCAGATATTCAAATTCGAGTTGCTGGCCCTGGGTCCCGTCAAGTTCCCACCCG
>CAMNQO010000043.1 GCA_946549475.1 uncultured Bacteroidales bacterium | reverse complement strand
CGTGTCTAGTCTCTGCACCTTCCTCCGTCGGGAGGCTTGGCTCAAGATTGCCTTCAGCGCGACCTGTTAAGGTTTCCTTGAATTTACGGCATTCTACATCTCTCTTTTCAGAGAGAGCACTCAACTGTGCTCTTCCGCGATAATTATTTGTGAGCGCATGACAATTGGGACAAAGTAATTGAAGATTCTCCAAACGATTGTCTGTATTGTCTCCATTAATATGATGGATTTCAAGCGGGATGGGGTGTCCTTGCCAAATATCAAGATGACATTCCTCGCAGTATGAAATCCCAGTCAACTTTTTATATCGTTCGCGGAGCCGCCAAGAACAGCGGTAGTCGGAATTTTTTATAAAAATTGAATCATCGTTCAAGAGTTCTTTTGGTTTGAACTTCAAGCCAACATTCCAACCCTGTCCCGTAAAATGAGATGTATCCAAATTGTGTACATCAATCAAATGCTTCACTGTTCGATAATTTCCACCGATAGGTCTTAGTCCCAACTGTCGAAGAACACCGGCAATGGATACATTCTCAGCTACAGCCTTCTTAAAATCCTCTATGGAATAATTTTTTTTCATGGCAGAGACAAGGATAAGCCTTAATCTTGCGTTTTACAAATAATTTTCAAAGAGCTCGCATAAGTCCCTCGTGTCTACCATTCCACCACCAAGGCGGGAGGGAGAGTGCAAAGATAAGTAAAAATGCTGTTTTTCGGAAACTTTTTGTCGAGACTTGTCCCGGTGATGACCATGCGTTTCCGGCGGAAGCGTCAAAACAGTTTGGCCGCCTGGCAGAGCGCTTCGTAAAAATCTTCGCCGAAATAGCGGATGAGGGGCTCGCGGAGGAACTGATACACGCGAATCCCCTCGGCGGCACCTTTGGCAAAGGCGTCTTTGCAGATGTCCCAGCGGTGGAGATTGACGCCCGTCAGGCCGCTGCTCAGGCGGGTCAGGCGGATGGGATAGAGTTGGCAAGAAATGGGCTTGCGGAAATTCCCCCGTCCTTTCAACCACTGGCACTCGATGGCGCACAGACAGTTGCCGGCCGCGTCGAAATGGCAGAAGGCGCACTCTTCCGACCCTTCGACCAGCGGCGTGACCAGGTCTCCGTCGCGGTCCACCTCGAAAAACCCTTTTCGGGAAACGGCTTCCCGTCCGCCCTCACCCATCAAGGACGAATAATGCGCGTAATTGCGCTCCAGGGCCTCCGTCTCGCTTTCTTCCAGGGGTGCCCCGCTGTCCCCGATGATGCAGCAGGCTCCCTGACAACGGGCGTAGTCGCAGGAGAAATACTCCGTCAGGACTTCGTCGCTGACAAGGATGTCGTCAATCCGGATGAATGAGGGGGGCTGAGACATGGTTGCGAAAGTGTCGTGATGTCATTCCAGTACATATTCCACCCGCCCGGCCGTCAGCCATTGCCCGCAGAAGCGGCTGACATCCTCCCGGCTGAGTTTGTCCAGACGGGGTTTCAACTGGTTGCGGTAATCCTTGCCATAGACCAGGCGGTTGAAGATGAGGTCTCTCCAATAGAAAGGAGAGCCTTCCTGCGCCTGGATGCGGGCGTAAAGTTCGGCTGCGGCCCGCCGGAAAGCCGCCTCTGACACATTTCCGTCCCCCATGTCGCGCAGACACTCGTTGACCATGCGCAGGGCCTGCATGGGGGAGCCGGACAGGCGGATGGAGAGTTCGACATTCTCCACCGGTTGGAAGATGACTTGATCGCTGATGCGGCAACGGACGCCGATGCCGGCCAGATGGTCCCGGAGACGGTCTTGCACGAGCGTCAGGGCGATTTCTTTCGTCAACTGCTGATCCAGGCCTGTCCCGTAGTTGAAGGAACTGGTGATGAGCATGGCTTTGTCATCGCCGATGTCGCCCACGCGCGTGGTCCCTGATACGGTCAGCATCGTCGCATAGTTGCGGCGCAGGCTCCGTCCGTCCGTGGGGAACTGGTCCATAAACCGGCGCAACTTGCGGATCAGACGGCGCTCCGCCAGATTTCCTTGTAAAAACAGGGTGGCATTCTGGCTGCTGCGGAAAGATTCGCGGAGCAGTCCGCTGACTTCACGCAGATTGTCCGCCGTCGCTCCCGCCGCTCCTTTGTCCGGATTCCAGGCAAATTCGGGGTGCAGCAATCCGGAAACCTCCCGGCTGGCCCGTTCATTTTCATCTTGATAGAAAGGTATGCCCGCACAACGCACCCGGTAGTCCAAATTTTCTTCCGGTACCCGGAAATGGCCCGTCAGCGCAATCAACGCCTTCAGCAACGAACTCAAGTTCTTTTCGGGGCAACTTCCGCTGAGCGTGATGGCGGAATAGGAAGCGGAAAATTGCAGGTCGATTCCACCTGCGGCCAGCAGGGAAATGAAGTCTTTGACAGAATAACCATTGATCCGGCCGGCATAAAAGATATCTTCCGTCCAGGCCACCCCGCCCGGATCCGTCAAACGCGATGTCCCGCCGTCAAAGATATAGGAAAAATAAAACCGCCCCTCGCATGCTTTCTTCTTGTAAATGACGCGCGTGCCGTTTTCAAAGAAAATCATCGACCCGCCCGTCGTCCCTTCCGCGACGCTGCGCAAGACCTTGCAGGGGCGGATGGCTCCGGCAAAGGCCGAAGTGTCCTGGAAGTTGAGTGCCGGACCTCCCGCAGAAGCGACACTGCCGATGGCAAACGCTTTTCCTCCGTCAAGCGCCATTCCCTCGGCGGGGACCCGTATCATCCGGGAGGCAAAGCGGTCAAAACGCTTTTTGTCGTCTGTGGCGTTGTACTTCTTGGCGGTAAAGAAGCGGGTCTTCTCTTGTTCGGAAGCCAGGTCGCAAGGGTACAGATAAGAATAAAACAGACGCAGGGTCCGGGCCTGGAGGGAGAGCGGCTGCAACTGCCGGTCGAAACGGGCGAAAAGATACTGTTTTGCGGCGGCTTCGACTTCGTTTTCCTGAACCTGCCCGCTGCGCAGGTCTTCCAATACCCGGCACAGGTGAGCGGCCGCCAAAGCAGCTTGCTCCTCCTCCACGGCGACTTCAAGGGAAAACACATCGTGGCTTTCCATCCCCCGGGCCGCCTTGTAACGGGAGCGGATGCCGCCGTAGGCAATGTTTCCGCTCTCCAGCGCCAATTCCAGCCGCCTTTTTGCAATCCGTTCCAGCAGCAGCCATGAGCGTTCGGCGACGGTCGGAATGATGGTCGCTCCCCACTTTTCATCTATCGCCCGGCTGTAGAGCGCATAGGAGATCAGTGCATGTCCGGCATCCGTTTTCCGTACGGTCAGCGCGGGGGCTTTGTCCTCCCATGCCTCCCTGTCCGCCCTTTTCCAGGAGGATTGATGGCTGGGAAGCACGACGGAAAGGTGTTGCAGGCGGGCGAGTATGTCGTCTTTTTTGAAATCTCCGACGACCAGAATCACGGTATTGTCGCTTCCGGACTGTTCCGGCTGCCGGACAATGGCCTCCCGCGTATCCGTAAACGCCCGATAGAGGACCGAATCGATGGCAATGCTTTTCCGTGCCGCATTGAATTTTTCCTGGAAACAGAGGCTGTCTTTGCGCATCAGGCTGATGGTGAAGCACCCCTTGAAGGTCGCATCCGGCCACAGGGCGTACCGCACGCCGTTCTCCAGTTTCCCCCTGACAATCGCACCGTCCGCCTTCAGTTCGGGCAGGGCCGGGGGTTGGGCGCACAGATTCAGGGACATCCATCCCCATAGCAAGCCCAGCATCCATCCATATATCGTCGCCTTTGTCATCGTATCGTGGTTTAATTTTTGCAAAGTTACAATAAAAATTACTATCTTCGCAGGTTGAAGGACCGAGGCTCCCTCTTGAAAATGTAAAAACAACCATAATAAAAGTACAATTGTTATGAAGAAAATGTTTCTTATTGCAGCCGCTGCGCTGGTCTCGCTGGCGGTTTCAGCCCAGGATCTGGGAAAGGCGACCGAGGCGTACAACAATGCGGCCGGTCTGATTCAGGCGGACAAAGCTGCTGCCGTCAAAGGATTCAAAGATGCGCTCAAACAGGCCGAAGCCTGTGCGGAAGATCCCGAAGGACAGCGCAATGCCCTCATCGAGAATTGCAAGACCAACATCGTAAACTTCACCTTGTCCATCGCAAAGGATATGCTGAAGGACAAAGAATATGACAAAGCATACGACCAGCTCAAACTCTCTTTGGAAGAGGCGACCAAGTACGAAGATGCAGAAGTCGTGGCCGAAGTGAACGATTTGATTCCCACGGTCTATGTGGCCAAAGGCAACCAGCTGCTCCGCGACAAGGATGCGCTCGGTGCCGCCGATGCCTATCAGAAAGCCCTCGAACTGGACCCCCAGAACGGAAAAGCCGCGCTCAACCTCGGTCAGGCCCAGAATATGGCCGGCAATGTCGATGCGGCGGAAGATGCTTTCAAGATTGCGATGGGGCTCGGCGAGGAGAAGGCTGCCGCCAAGCAGTTGTCCAAACTCTATCAGAAGAAGGCCAACGCCGCTTACAAGGCCGGAAACTTCAATGCCGCTTATGACAATGCCATGACCTCCGTCGATTACGAAGCCAACCCGACCGCCTACAAGATTGCCGGCAACTCCTGCGTCAAACTCGACAACAAGAAAGTGGCCGTCGAGTGCTTCCAGCAGTATCTCAGTCTTTCTCCGAATGCCAAGGATGCCGCTCAGATCAAAGAGACGATCAATATTCTGAAGAAATAATCGGGGCCGGGCGGGATGCGTTTCCTTGAACTTCTCGCACCAGCCAAGAATCTGTCCGTCGGCATCGCAGCCATTGACTGCGGTGCCGACGCCGTCTATATCGCCGGGCCCTCTTTCGGCGCCCGCAAGGATGCCGGCAACAGCGTAGGGGACATTGCGCGGCTGTGTGCGTATGCCCACCGCTACGGAGCGCGGATTTTCGCTGCGGTCAATACGCTTGTGTACGAGGATGAACTTGTGCAGGTGAGGGAATTGGCCCTGGCCTTGCAAGACGCCGGTGTGGATGCCCTGATTGTGCAGGATATGGCGCTGGCGGCGTTTGCCGGCCAAGACGGGGATGCCGCGCTGCATATCCCGCTGCATGCCTCGACACAATGTGCCATCCGGGATGCAGACAAAGCCCTGCGCCTGGCCCGGGCGGGCTTTTCGCGTTTGATTTTGGAAAGGCAACTCTCGTTGGGAGAAATCCGGCGCATCCGGGAGGCGACGGCCGGGACGGGAGTTGAACTGGAATTTTTCGTACATGGAGCCCTGTGCGTGTGTTACAGCGGCCAATGTTACCTGTCGGAGGCCTTGTGCGGGCGCAGTGCCAACCGGGGGGCCTGCGTGCAAGCCTGTCGTTCGCGTTATACGCTGTATGACGGACAGGACAATGTTTTGTTGAAAGACAAGGCCTTGCTGTCCCTCAAAGACCTGAATCTGCTGACACGCATCGGGGAACTGGCCGGGACGGGCATCACCTCCTTTAAAATAGAAGGCCGTCTCAAAAACGAATCCTATGTCCGTAATGTGGTGACGGCGTATTCGCAGGCTTTGGACGAATACATCGGCGCCCATCCCGGGGCGTTCCGGCGAGCCTCTTTCGGAAAGGCGGAAAGCCCGTTCGTTCCCCGGCTCGACAAGACCTTCAACCGGGGTTATACGCAACTGTATCTGGACGGAGTGAAAGGTACGGACTGGGCCTCGATGGATGCCCCCAAAGGGATGGGGGAGTCCGTGGGGACAATCGCGGCTTTCGGCCGGAATTACATCGAAGTCCGGACTTCGACGGCCCTCTTTGCTCCCGGGGACGGCCTCTCTTTCGTTACGCGGGAGGGCGACATCGAGGGTTTTCGAGCCGATACCATCCTTTCACAAGGTCCGGAAGGGAGGGGCGAAGGAGCGGGAATCGTCAGGATTGGCTGTCATCCGCCCGGAGGACTCTACAAAGGAGCCCGGCTCTTCCGCAACCTGGATGTCGCCTTTGAAAAACAACTGTCAGCCGCCCCGTCTCGGCGCTTTCTTCGTGTGGAAATCCGTTTTGACGCTGAGCGTTCCGATGACACTTGGCACATTTCCGCCCGGGCAGTCAGCGAGGACGGGCGGCAAGTCACATTGGAAGAGTTCGTCCCTGCGCCCGTCGCCTCCAACCAGGACCGTATGCAGGCCTTGCTCAGAGACCAACTCGCCAAATCTGCCGGGCATTATCAATGCCGCTATGTCCCCGTTGCAGCGCAAGGCGCATTGCCTCTGCTTTCCGTCGCCACCATCAATGACATCCGTCGCCGGCTCTGCGAAAAACTGGATGCCGTGCCGTGCCGGTGCCATCCTTTGCATCATGCGCAGGCCGTCCGGTCCATGCAACCGGAGGAACCCTCCTCTTACAAGAGCAATGTCTCCAACTCTGTCGCGGCTGTTTTCTGTGGCATGGATGCTCCCGCAGCCTTCGAGTTGAACCATCAGCCTGATGTGGAGTTGATGCGTTCGCGCTACTGCATCCGTCATGAACTGGGCCTCTGCCCCTATCGTCAGCGTCAAGCGGCCCGCGACCGCACCTCCTTCGACCGCTCCGCCATTTCGGCATCTGCCGCCCAGGCCGCCCCTTTATTCCTGGAAAACAATGGCCGCCGCTTCCGCCTCGACTTCGACTGCCCCCGCTGCGAGATGACCCTCAAGGCCGAGTCCTAAACGGCCAGTACAATAGCCGGGTCGATATTCAGGCGGGAGGAGATAATGCGTGCCTGCTCAAATGTCGGGTTGGCCTTTCCGTTTAAAATAGCATTCAAGCGCGGTGCTGTCATACCGAGGGCCGCCGCCATTTCTTTTTGACTCCAACCTTTCTCGGCAAGCCGCGAACTCATTGTTTCCGGGAGCGTCGGGGCATCGATGGGGAAATGTTCTTTTTCGTATTCTTCGACAAGGGTGGTCAGCATATCCAGTTCCTGAAGACGGGGGTCGCTCTCGGGCGTATTTTCGTCCGTTTCGAAGAAAAGTTCATTGACGCGTTTTATGATAGCCTGATATTGCCGTTCGTCTTTGATCTGTGCCATGTTTTCTCCTGCTATATGGTTGAAACCTCTATTCTGTCGTATTCTTCGTGCGTTCCCACAAAACGGATGTAAACCACCTTCGGGGTAAATTTGACCGCCGCTGCGAGTCGGTAATGATTTCCCTTGATGTTGAAAACATACCGTTGGTTTCCGACATAGTCCACGGAGTTGAAATCATTTCTCATGTCCGCCAGCGAAGACCATTCGGTCCGGCCGACCTTCACATACCACTCCTTTAGCGCCTGCTCGCAATCCGGATGTTTTTCCCAGAAATCCCTTAATGTCGTTATCGCAATTATCCTCATTGCGTTGCAAAGGTATAAATTATAGAATAAATAATAAAATTATATTTATAATTGGTCGCATCAGTACTCCACGACCTCGAAGACCAGATCGACATCCCCGAAGTGCCCGGTGAGGTTGGCCGTGGCGTTGATGTATTTGCCGCTGAGTTGGCCGCGCCAGACGATGTCGTCTTTGGAATTGACGGGGATGCTGATTTCGAAGCCGAAACTTTTGGAATTGATTTTGACCACGGCATTGCAATCCCATTTGGTGATGGTGCCTCCGTCATCCTCGGTGATGAGGAAAGCGCACATGGACAGTTGGTCGGTCCATTCGGAGACAAGCAGGGCGTTGAAGTCCAGTTCCTTTCCGATATCCTTCCGCTTGACGGCCACCATGAAGTCGGTGATGCTGGGCTTGTACAGCATCATTTCGGCTTCCGTCGTGGCTTTGAAGTCCTCCACCTTGCCGATTTTGATGAAGAACTCTGAGCCGCCGCAGAACCAGGTGTCAAAGTTGCGCTTGGCGGTGAATTTTTTGAGCAGCAGCGTCTTGCTGCCGGCTCTGGCTTTGGTCCCCTCCTTCCGTCTGGCGACAGTGAGCCCTTCCGTCGGGCCGCCACCGGTGCATATTTCCTTCCGTCCGGCGACAGTGAGCCCTTCCGTCCGTCCCGTGTCGGCGCAGGTTTGCATCCTGCCGGATAGGGCGCTCTCTTGCGGGTCTATGACGAGGGTTCCGTGGTCGGGCAGGCCCCAGGACGGATCGCTCTTGCGCAGGTAACTCAACGGGAGCAGTCCGGCATCCTCGTTGCTGTTGACCACCCACACACAGCCGCTTTGGGCGAGTTTTTCATCGACCAGGATCTCCTCGGCCTGTGTTCCGTCGGAGGATAGTTTCCATCCGGTATTGGTCTCAAGGCCGTAGCCCGGATCGTAAGTGATGACGGGCAGACTCTCGCCGTCCCAGTTTTCGCTGTAGGGCCAATAGATTTGCACGCCCTCGTCGCAGAGCAGGCGTATCCGCTCTTCTACCGTTTCTTCCAGATTCCCCGTCGGACGATCTCTTCCGTCGCCGTCTCCCTCACCGTCCGTCCCGTTTCCTTGCGTCCCGCCGTCTCCCTCGGCGTCCGTCCCGTTTCCGCGCGTCCCGCCGTCTCCCTCGCCGTCCGTTCCGCCGCCCCGGCACAGGCCAGAGCGCAACTTGACGGCTTCTTCTTTTTGGAGAGCAGAGCGAATGAGTTCCCTCATCGGATTGGCATATTCCTTTTTGTTGGCGGACGCTTTTGCCTTCGCGCCCGGACTCTTCGTCCCCTCCGCCAGTTGCCGCTCTCCCACGCCGCTTCCCGGTACGGCGAACAGGTCGCTGAGCAGGTATTCTTCGTCAAATCCGTTGTCGATCGAAGCCGATACGGCATCGTACACTTCGCCCATTTGTTCGCTCCCGATGGGCAGGCGGGAGAGGAGCCGGGCTGTCTCGGAAAGGGTGACAGGGGCGGCTCCGGCCTCTTTTTCGGGCAGGGAGGCAAGGGGGATTTCATCCATCAGGTTTTCACAGGCGTGCAGACAAAACATGCAGCAGACTCCTGCAATCAAGCATTTTTTCATGATATTGTTTTTTATGTTTCTCCGCCCGGAGGAGTTCACGGCAAAGTTGGGAAAGATTATCCGTTTCCCGGGCAAAAAGTCAAGAAAAATCCAAAAAATACCGGCCTGCACCTCTGCAAGCCGGATTCAATCAGAAAAAAGTTTGTCGAAAATGTCACATTCCGGTATGCCCGAAACCGCCAGCGCCACGTTCCGTCTCATCGAGGCTGTCCACCTCTTCCCATTCGACGGTCTCGTGTCGGGCGATGACCATCTGCGCGATGCGCTCTCCCGGATTGATGGTGAACGCTTCCCGCGAGAGATTGACCAGGATCACGCAGATTTCTCCCCGGTAGTCGGCGTCGATGGTCCCCGGCGTGTTGAGCACGGTGATGCCTTTCTTGGCGGCGAGTCCGCTGCGGGGGCGCACCTGGGCTTCATAACCTCGGGGCAGGGCGATGAACAGCCCTGTGGGAACGATGGCTCTTTCGAGACTTTCCAAGGTGATGCTTTCGCTGATATTGGCTTTCAGATCCACGCCGGCGGACTGCGGGGTGGCGTATTGCGGGCAGGGCCACGCGGACTGGTTGATGATCTTGACTTTCATGACAGGCAAGGGCCGGCTTTGGCCCATCAAGACAAAGGTACGGATTAGCCGGGAGAAAAGCAAGTCAGAATATCGGTCGGAACGACAACTTTCGCGAAAAAAAACTTATCTTTGTTTTCCCTCGCGTATGCCCTCCTTTGCGTCACGAAGCCTTATTTATATACGCATGAAGAAATTGTCACTGCAAGCGGATGCTTTGTATCTGTCCCTCGGAAGCAACATGGGAGACCGGAAGGGGAATATCCGCCGGGCGCTGGCGATGCTGGAGCAGAAATGGGGCGTGCCTTGCGAGGCTTGCTCTTCGCTGATGGAGACCGAGCCCTGGGGCCGTTGGAAAGGCGGGGCGACCCCCTTTCTGAACGCCGTGGCCCGCTTCCGCCTGCATCCGGATTCCGTCCTGGCGTCTGTTCCCGACTCAAAGCCATCCTCTTTTGATACTGTCGCTCTGCCCGTATCTGATGTGACGGCGAGTCCGGAAGGAAAGCCGGGAGAGACGGATAAGAAAGCCCTGTCCATCCTGAACGACTGCAAGGCTGTCGAGCGGGTCCTCGGCCGGGAAGAAATTCTCGAGTATGACAGCGACGGGGTACGGATTTACCATCCGCGCCCCATTGATATTGACATTCTTCTATGGGGAGAACTGCGTATAAACCTGCCGCAACTGACGATACCCCATCCGCTGATGGACCAGCGCGATTTTGTCCTCCGTCCCCTCGCGGAAATCGCCGGTGCGGTCTTTACCCAATCCCAATTCGGCCGGTAAGGCCCTGCCCTTGCGTGCGCCAGGGTTGCTCGTGGCTTCTGCATCGTCCCGGCTTTTTTGCTTCCCGTATAATGGAACGAGGAATTTTTCTTTCCCCTTATCAAGAGCCTTTCCCGGCAGAACTTGTCCGACAGGGCTTGCCTGGCCCGAAAAACCCGCCTCCGGGAAGGGTACGGCAAATTCATTTTCTTTCGCCTTCGTTTTTCGGAATCCGCGAAAATGATTATATTTGCAAGATTCTGTCCGGCGGCTCCGGAAGCGGATGGAAATCAGTGCCCGATTGAATCGGTTTAAGTCAGATTGAATTTGTAAAATATTGAAGGATATGACACAGGAAGAACTTTTCAAAGTATTGGTTGCACATTGCAAGGAATATGGATTCATTTTCCCATCCAGCGAGATCTATGACGGCCTGGCCGCCGTGTATGACTACGGTCAGATGGGCGTGGAACTCAAGAACA
>CAMNQO010000042.1 GCA_946549475.1 uncultured Bacteroidales bacterium | reverse complement strand
GCGGGCGGCAGGGGAGGATTGATGCGGACATAGCCCGTGCCGACGGCTTCAATCAACGGCCGCGCCTTGAAGGCATTGGCGTTGCGCTCAATCCAGTGGAAGTTGCTCGCGAAAGCCCGTTTGTCCTTGAGGCATCGCTCGTAGGAAGCCAGTACCAGCGGGCTGTCGTCCGGGCCCGTCTTTCCGCCTGTATCCTCCGTCGCTCCGGGGCCCGCCGGGAGTCCGGTCGCAGTGCCCTCCGTCGGCACAGCCCCTTCTTTGTAGAAGCCGATTTGCGGCAACGCTTCTATTTCCTCGCGGGACCGGCCCTTTTCGATAGCCCGGGTCAGGGCGAGCATCGTCCGTTCGCCCATTCCATAGCAGAGCCAGTCCGCCCCGCTTTCGCAGAGGATGGACGGATGCAACCGGTCGTCCCAATAGTCATAATGCGTCAGCCGCCGCAGGGAGGCTTCCACACCCCCGATGACCACGGGCACATCGGGCCAGAGGGATTTGAGCGCCCGGGTATAGACCGTTACCGCCCGGTCGGGACGCGCCCCGTAACGGCCCTCGGGCGTGTAGGCATCGTCGTGCCGCAGGCGCCGTGCCGCCGTATAGTGGTTGACCATCGAGTCCATCGCCCCCGCATTGACTGCAAAAAACAGCCGGGGACGGCCCAGTTTGCGGAAGTCCCGCAGGTCATCCTTCCAGCCCGGCTGGGGCACGACGGCGATGCGGTAGCCGAATTTTTGCAGATACCGTGCGATGCAGGCCGTCCCGAAAGAGGGGTGGTCCACGAAGGCGTCTCCCGTTATAAATATAATGTCTATATGGTCCCAGCCCAGGGCCTGTACCTCCTTGACGGAGGTCGGGAACATATATGTCTCCCCGCACCCGTTCATATCCGCCTCTTTCATCTTTCCGGCAGGGTTACGGTAAAACAGGCACCGCCCAGGGTGAAAGAGCGGCTGTAGGAAATGCTGCCGTCGCACATCTGGACGATGTTGCGGCACATGGCCAGTCCGATGCCGGCCCCGCCGGTCTTGGTGGTGAAATTCGGCGTAAAGAGTTTGCCGATGTTCTCCTCCGCCACGCCCGGCCCGTTGTCTTCCACAGTGATGTCGAGCATCCCTTCCTGCGCTGCCTTGCGCAGGCACACCAGGATGCGCCCCCGCTCCATGCCGGCATTCTCGATGGACTGCACACTGTTGGTGACAAGGTTTACGATGACGCGGATGAGTTGGGGTTTGGGACCGTGGATGACCGTATCTTTCAGCCCGACATAGGAGATTTCGATGTGGTCTTTGTTGTCAAAAAGGGAAATCTGATCGGACAGCGTGCGGTCCAGGTCAAATTCGACCGGCTCCTGTGTGTAGAGTTTGGCGAAGGAGGAGAAGTCGTTGGCCGTCTCGGTCAGTACATCGATGTTTTCCAGAATCACCCGCGAAAGATTGTCAAACTTATCCTCCCACTCGCTCTTTCCGCTTTCCTTCAAGCGGATCAGGCGCTGGAGGTCGAGTTTGATCGGAGTGAGGGGATTTTTGATTTCGTGGGCCACCTGCCGGGCCATCTCGCTCCAGGCCTTGTCCCTTTCCTTGCCCGCCATCATCCTGGCGCTGCTCTCGATCACATCCACCATGCGGTTGTACGCCTTGATCAGGGAGGCAATCTCGTCGTCCGCCTCGTATTCGATGTGTTCCAGCCCGGTCAGGTCGGCGGTTTCCATTTTGTCGCTGATCTGCTTGATGGGGCCGAACACCTTGTCCGTAAATTTATAGATGAGTCCCTGGCAGATGATGAGCAGCAGCAGGGAGACGACAATCAGCAGTACGGCGTGGGGAACGGCCTCGGAGATGAAATCGCGGGTGTAGGGGAGGGGAAGCGACACCAGGCAGACCATTTCCCCGTAGCGGTTGAAGACGGGAGCGGAAAGCACCGTGTAGGTCGTACCTTCAAAACGCTTTTCCAGCCGGCAGAAACGGCGGTGGCGGTAGCAGAGGTCGTAATAGGCTTCGTCGTCCATGCGGGATCCGATGCGCATTTCATCGTATAGGTTCGGGATGGTGGTCATGAACAAAGTCCCGTGCGGGGTGAACAGAGAGAGGTCGCTTTTGTTCATATCCGCCGTCTCTGAAAGCACATCCTTGAACAGTCCCGTCCGCAATTCGTTCACCGTGGAGACGCCCGCACATTCTTTTTCCAACATCGCCTGGACCGTGCTGATGCGGTCGCTGTAGTTCTTCTCCCGATCCCGCCGGGCGGAGTCGATCACGAAGCGCAGGCTGATAAATACGATGCAGGCCAGCGAGGCGGCGATGCCCAGCAGGACCGTCCGGCCGATGCGCCGGGTGAGGCTGTTGGTCTTGCGCCATTTCCGGGCGTTGGCCCGGACGGGGACGAGCAGGGTGATGAGTATCGCCATCATCCGCAGCAGAATGCTGCTTGAAAGCGACAGGAAGTCGATCTGCTTGCGCGAAATGACGACCGTCTCTCCCGGACCGGTGGTGTTGAAAAAATGCACCCAACCGTCCTGGCGGAGTATCTTTTTCCCGTCGTTTCCGAAGTCCAGATACTGCTCTTCCATCCTTGTGGCATAGGGAAAAGTCCCTTTGAAAAAGACCAGATGTCCGTCCAGGTATTTGGCGTAAGAATAAATCTCGGGCGTATAGACCGCAGACGCTTCCATCGGGGAGACGAGACTGCGGTAACTGCGGATTTCCCGGCCCGAAACGGATTCAATCTCGATGGTGAGCAATTTCCCGGATTGATGGCGCAGCAGCGCAAAATACCGCAGAATCCCGTTTTCGTCACATTCCCAATGAAACAGCGAGCCCGGGGCGATGGCTTCGCTTCCGAGAATCTGCCGGGCTTTCGCGACAAAGGACTTTTCCTCCCGGTCGAACAAGGAAACAGAGGTGCGGTAGGTGCGGGGGATGCCGGCCAGATAATTGTCGTTCATGTGGCTGCGGATCAGACTCTCACCGCCCTCGACCGACGACAGGGTGTTCAGATACGGATCGGCGGCAATCTGCCCCTCGATGGCCCGCAAGTGCATTTCGAGCATCATGTCCCGCTCCATGGAAAGCCGTTCCGCCCACATCTGCGTCCGCTTTTGTTCCTTATCCATCCCGATGACGGCGATGGTGGCCGAGATGCCGGCGGACAGTATGAAAGCGATGAGCAGGCTGGATGTGATGTCCAGGCGGGGGAGGCGGATGCCCGGAAGGTGTTCCAGCAGGTCGCGCAACATCAGCAGGAAAAGCAGCATCCCGGCCAGCAGGAGCGTATAGACCAGGAAGGTGACGGCACGCAGTCCCATTCCCGCGCTGCTGTGGGTAAAATAAACCGGTATGCTGGAGTTCTGCAGGAAACTGATTCCGCTGGCCACGCCGTGCACCGTCAAGCCGGTCAGGCACAGGGCCAGGAATGTCCCCGTCACGAGCATCCGGCGGCGCGAGCCATCGGCCAGGGTCCAGGCCGTCAGCGGTCGGCGCACTTGATAGACGCTCACCGCCAGCAGCACATAATAGATGTTCTGCAACATCAGATTGCCATAAGAAGACCAAATCGGCCCGTCCGCATACAGTTGTGCGGAGAAGAGGCTGTTGCCGTCCACCATTCCGTCGCCCCAGAAGCGGGCGACGAAGTAACAGGCGGTCAGCCCGGATGCCGTCAGCAGATACATCCGCAGGCCGGGCCGTCTGCGCAGCAGGGACACAAAAAAGAGGGCCAGGAATGCCAGTCCCAGCCACCGGCCCGCCGAGTCGGACGGTTGGGCCAGGGTGCGGCTCCCGATGAAAAAAAGAGCCCTTCCGTCGTACAGGACGGGATATCCGATTTCCTGGGGCAGGTCGGAAATGAAACAGTTGGCGGGCAGGCCCAGTCTCCTGGCGACATGCCGGTCGCCCATCTCTCCCCGGCCCTCGCAGATGTACAAGGCTTCGAGGGTGATGTTTCCTTTGCGCGTGGTCACCATCCGGGCCAGATACCATTTCGAACCGAGCGTGGTGAAACGGAACTCTTCCGTGAGCCCGCTGATGGGCAGACGCCCGTAGTGCCGGGGCGACAGCGTGGCCTCGGAAAGTGCGCGCAAGTCGGGAGAGGGAGCGATGTTGTCGTTGATGACGGGCAGGGGATTTCTCCAATAGACGAGCGAATCGTTTTCATACCGGTAGAGGGACATGTCGCGGGGCAAATCCGCCACCGGTCCGTTTTCCTGTCCCCGGGTTTCCAACTCGCGCAAAGCCTGGCCGACCCGCTCGCTCACCCGTGCGGTCACCGCTCCGATGTCCCGCATTCTGAGCCGTTCAATCGCAGAACCTGCGAAAAAGATGGCCGAGGCAGCCAGCAAAGCCAAAGGAAGGAAAATGGAACGCATCTTGCAAGCCACGGCCCCAACAGGCCGGGTTTTGCTCTCTTCGGAGGACGGTCCGCCCTTGCCGACGGTATCATACGCAGTGTCCATATACTTGCAAAATTAAGAATATGACTCTATATTTGCAAACAAAAATGCGCCTTTTTGTGTCCCGGAAAGCATTATATCTGTTGTTGCCGCTCCTGGCCGGAATCTGTCTCCCGTCGGTGGCGCAGACAAATGCGGACGCCGTCTTCGTGCCGATTTCCAAATATATATACGAAGGTGACGCCGAGAAACTGTCCGCGTGGTTTTATGATACCATCGAACTTTCCGTCGAGAACGAAGATGCCGTGATGAGCCGTCGTCAGGCCAACCGGATGATGGTCTCTTTTTTTGACCGTTACCGTCCCGAAAGTTTCCAGATCTATCACAGTGCGTCCAAGTCCCATGTCAAGTGCGTGGTCGGAAAACTGACGGCGGGGGGAGAGCATTTCAATGTCTCCATTTTTGCCAGCAACCGGGGCGAAGGCTATAAAATCCAGAAATTATATATCCAGAAAGAGTAGCGGTGCTGTCGGGAAAAACGGATGAAGGCTTGCGATACGCGTTGCAGCAGAGACCTTTCTCTGCCGTGGCTTGTTGTGCGCTGACCCTCCCGGGCGGGACCCGGGCGGAAGGTGACCTGCCCGAAGGCACGGCCCATTTCGTGGAGCACGCCCTGTTCAAGGGGACCCGGCACAAGAGCGCCCGCGTGATCAATTCGTATCTGGACCGCGTGGGCGGGGAATTGAACGCCTACACGACCAAGGAAGAAATCGTCTTGCACGCCACCGTCCTGAAAGACGATCTCGCCCGGGCGGCCGGCCTGCTGCTGGAACTTGCGCTGGAGGCGGATTTCCCGGAAAAAGAGATCGAGATGGAGCGGGGCGTCATCATCGATGAAATCCAATCTTACAAAGATGTCCCCGCCGATGACATCTATGACCGCTTCGAGTCCCTGCTGTTTGCGGGCCATCCGCTCTCCCGGCTCATCCTCGGGACGGCCAGGAGCGTGCGCAGCATCCGCCGCGAACACCTGGTGGCTTTCTGCCGGCGCTGTTTCCGTTTTGACAACATGGTCCTCACCCTCGCCGGTCCCTGGAGCGAAGCGCGGATGAAAGCCCTGGTATGCCGCCTCTCCAGGCGCTGGGCTGCCCCTGCCGATGGGCCGGCTGATGCCTCCGGCGCAGGGATGCTGTCTCGCCCGGGCAAAAAGTTTTCAGAATCCCTCCCAGCGCCGGAGGCTCCCGTGTTCTGCAAGCGTCTCAACAAGCACAACCACCAGAGCAACTGCGTGCTGGGCTTTACGGCCCCGTCGTTGGGCGAGCAGCAGCGGCGCATCGCGACCGTCCTGCTCTGCAACATCCTCGGCGGCCCGGCCACCAATTCCCGGCTCAACAGCATCCTGCGCGAAAAATACGGCTGGGTCTATCATGTGGAATGTACCTACACCCCCTATGCCGACAGCGGTATCGTGAGCGTCAGTTTCGGCTGCGAACGCGAGCATCTGGAGTCCTGCCTGCGCGTGGTCCGGCGGGAGATCCGGCGCCTGCGCGAAGAGACTCTTTCTTCCCGCACCTTCTCCCGCTGTTGCCGCCAACTCCTGGCCCAGATGGCCGTCAGTGCGGAAAGCGGCGAGGCACAGGTGCTGTCCATGGGCAAAAGCATGTCCGCTTTCGGCACCGTCCACAGCCCGGAGGAAGACCGCCAGGCCGTTTTCTCCCTCACGCCCGGATTGCTCCGCTCCCTGGCCGAAGAACTTTTCGACGAGCGGCGCCACTCGCTTTTGATTTACGAATAACCCCGATGATGAAACCCTCAAAATCCCTTACCATGAGAAAAATCCTCCTCGTCCTGTGCCTTTTCCTGTCCTGCATGCTGACCCTCGGCGCCCAGGCCAAGATCTACACCAAGAAAATGAAAGTCGCCGATTTTACGGAAAAGACCCTCAAAGTCGTCCTCAGCGGCTCCGAGATGACGGATGCCCCGTTCAAAGCCGATGTCGCCGGCCACTGGAAACTCTCGCCTTACGAGTTCTGCAACCTGCAGGAATTTAATGAACTCAAGACCGACGACAACTATTATTTCCTGTTTATCGCCGGCAAAAACGACGGGCTCGACCACCTGGAAATCGTCAAAGGGACCAAGGACCCCGGCGAGGACCTCGGCAAGATGCTGTCCGTGGTGAGTCTGCCCATCCGGGCGACGGGCGACAGGGGCATCCGCTACCTGACCTGCCTGGGTGCCTATCTGGACATTTTCCAGAGTTTCATTGTCGATGCGATGAGCAACGACATCGTCGGCTACAGCGGCCTTTCCCGCAAGGCGCTCAATGCAAGGGCCGCCAAGGGCAGCGTTTTTCTGCTGTCGGAGAGCGATCTGTCCGGAAAGCCTGTTGACGGGGAACTGTCGGTCAAGATGGAGCAGGTCAACATGCGCATCACCGGCGAGGATGCCGTCACCGACGCCTTGCTCAGCGGTGCGGCATCCACCATCGTCAGTTATTGCATCCGCCCGGTGAACGAGCCCAAAAACAAATATTGTTACACGCTCCTGATCGGTGCGGACGACCACAAACTCTATTATTGCCACAAGCATTACTATGTCAAAGATGAGGATGCCGGCTTTACGCCTTCCGCGCTTAAGAATCTTCTTTGGAAAATAGGCAGATAATCCAATTTTTTATTACCTTTGCGCCCGATATGAAAAAACTGCGGCGAAAATGAAGTTTTATATCGAAGAAGTCCGTTCCCGGAGACAACTCAAAGAGTTCGTTTATTTTCCGGAGCGCCTTTTCAAGGATGCACCCAACTGGGTGCCTCCGCTGTATGCGGATGAGTTCGGTGTACTTTCCCGCAGCAATCCCGCATTCGAATTCTGTGACGCGATTTATTTTCTGGCAAGAGATGAAGCCGGCGTCGTCATAGGCCGGATAGCGGGAATTATCAATCATCACGCCAATGCGGACTGGAACGAACGCATCGTCCGTTTCGGCTGGCTGGATTTCATCGAGGACGAGGAACTTTTGCGGGCCCTCATCGGCAAGGTGGCCGAATGGGGCAAAGCCAAGGGGATGGTCAAGATGAAGGGCCCCCTCGGATTTTCCGACATGGACAAGGAAGGTCTGCTGGTCGAGGGCTTTGAACACCTGTCTCCCTCCACCTGCATCTACAATTTTCCCTATTATGGCGAACTGCTTGAGAAGGTGGGCTTCTGCAAGGACGCCGACTGGACCCAGCGCATCATCGAACTTTCCGGCGAGTTGCCGCCGATGTTCCAGTATGCGGATCTGGTCAAGAGCCGTTTCGGACTCAAGGAAATGCCCAAAAAGAAGGGAAAGGCCCTCTTTCAGACGGGCTACGACCTCTTCCATGTGCTCAACGACTCCTTCAGCCAACTCTACGAGTTCTCCAGACTGACCGAGAGACAGATTGACGTGTATGTCAAGCAGTACATTCCCTTCATCAACCAGGACCTGTCCTGTTTCGTTCTCAATGACAAGGGTGAAGTGGTCGGCTTCTGCATCTGCATCCCGTCCCTCTCCAAGGCATACAAGAAGAGCCGCGGCCATCTCTTCCCCTTCGGGTTTGCCCATATCCTCAAGGCCCTCAAAGAGAACGATACCCTCGAAGCCCTGCTCATCGGCGTGCTGCCCGAATATCAGGGGAAAGGGGCCAATGTGCTTATCTTCAAACATATCCACGAAGGTGCCATCAAGTTCGGCATCAAGCGGATGATCCTCAATCCCCAGTTGGAGGACAATGCCAAGGTGCAGACCCTCTTCGGCGACTACGAGGCCACCCCTTATATGCGCCGCCGCAGTTATGTAATGGACCTGTCCGCCGATGCGCCCGCAAGCGTGCAACAACATTAGCCCATGCATTTGTTCCTCATCATACTCAAAGGCATCTTCATCGGAATTTGCAGTTCGGCTCCGCTGGGACCGATTGCGATTTTCGTGATGCAGAATACCTTGGGCAAGGGACGCAAGGCCGGCATGTCCGCCGCGATGGGCTCTTCGGTGGTCGATACCCTCTTTGCCGCCATCGCCGTGTTCTCCCTCTCGCTGGTCCAGGGCCTGATCGACCAGCACTACCAGACCATCAAGTATGTAGGCGGGGCTGTGGTCATCATCCTCGGAGTCAGCATGGCCTTCTACAAGCACAAGCCCGACCGGGCCAACAAGATTTCGGCGACCGACTTCGCCAAATCCCTCGTGATGGGCCTGTCCAACCCCGGCGCTTTCGCCGTCATGCTCGCCCTTTTTGCCGTATTCGGATTTGGCAGCGAGGACATCACCCTGTTCGAAAAGATCCTCTCGGTCGTGTCCGTGTGCGTCGGTACCCTGGTTTACTGGAATCTGTTCACCTGGCTCATTTCCAAGGCGAAAGGCCGGATCAACGTCAAAAATATAGTCAGAATCAACCGCATAGCCGGCGTGGCGGTAGCCTTGTTCGGCCTGTATCTCATTATTTACCCTTAACCAATTTTTTATGAAATGAAAAGACTGACATTGTTGTGTGCAGCCCTGCTGCTTGGCGGTTTTGTCCAACTCTTCGCCCAGGAGGAACCGGAGCCTGTGACAATCGAGTTGATTACCCGTTTTGAAATGGAACCTCAAGTCGCGTTAAGCAAGGCCAGTCAGGAGGCCGTCCGCGCACATAACAATATGAACGGAGATAACGGATTCTATTCCAATTCCTCCGTCTATACCCACTTCGAGGGAGATATCATCCCCGGTCTTCATTTCAACCTGGTCAACCACTGGCTTACCGGCACCCGGCAGGGAATCAAGGACCTGTACGGCAATGCCTGGACTTCAGACAACAACTGGTGCGACTACGCCACCCTTTCTTACGAATTTCCCTTCGGCCTGATGTTTACCCTCGGCAAGGAGTGCCTGGCCGTCGCCACCTACGAGTATGACCCGTATGACTACGACTGCCACTATATGCTCTGCAGCGGCATGTGGAACAATCTCAACGCCTACCAACTCGGTGCGAAAGCCTCCTGGCGCTTCCACGACAGTTGGGAGGCGGGATTCCAGTTCTCCTCCTCTCCTTTCAATGCCAAGCCTTTCGCCGAATCTCCTGACTCGAAATTCTTTGACGGCCTGTTCTCCTACAGCGTCTATGGATTTTTCGACAAGCCTGAAGAGGAGGACAACGGCTTTTCCTTCCGCGTCGCCCTCAATGCGATGCAGTTTGAGCGCTTCAGAAAAGATGTTCCCGACAGCAGAAACGGTTTTCTGTGGATGCCCTCCCTCGGTCTTCGTTACGACATCAACGACTTCTGGGTGGGCCTGGATGCCGCCGCCCGCTTCGCCAGCGCTTCTTCGTATTTCGCCCCGTCCGACCCCAGTCCCATCCGGGAGGGAAATGTCATCCTCAATCTCGGCTACGCCTTCGAGGATGATTTTGAGATCTTTGCCCGCGCCGGCTGGGAGCCTACCCACGGGAGTTATACCTATCTGAATTATGCCGAATTGGACGAGGACGGATATGCCGTCTCCTATCCCAAGAACACCGGCTTCTGCGGCGGTGTCGGCGCCTACTGGTTCCCCCTCAGGGATAGCCAGGACCTGCGCGTACACGCGGTCATCGGCGGCTCCAACTATGGCGACAACCTCGCGTTCAACTTCGGCGTGACCTATTTCTTCCGTCCCTTGCAACTCTTTGCCCGCAAGTAACGAGATGGAAAAGGATATCATCATCCGGCTCGACAATCTCTGCAAGACATACGACGATGTCAAAGTGCTCGACCATGTGAGCCTGGACATCCGTCGCGGAGAATTTGTCACCTTGCTCGGCCCGTCCGGCTGCGGCAAGACCACCCTCCTGCGCCTGATTGCGGGCTTCGCCACCCCGACCAGCGGCTGCATCTATATGGAAGGGGAGGATATCAGCGCCGTCCCGCCTTTCAAGCGTCCCCTCAATACGGTATTCCAGCGCTATGCGCTTTTCCCGCATCTGGATGTGTACGACAATGTCGCCTTCGGTCTGAATCTACAGAAAATTCCCCGCGAAGTCATCGACGAGAAAGTGCGCAAGGTACTCAAACTCGTGAGTATGACGGGCTACGAGGACAGGGATGTAGAGTCGCTCTCCGGCGGCCAGCAGCAGCGTGTGGCCATCGCCCGCGCCATCGTCAACCAGCCCAAGGTGCTGCTGCTCGACGAGCCCCTGGCGGCCCTCGACCTGAAGATGCGCAAGGATATGCAGATCGAGCTCAAGGAAATGCACCGCGAGCTCGGCATCACCTTCATCTATGTCACCCACGACCAGGAAGAAGCCCTCACCTTGAGCGATACCATCGTCGTGCTCAATGACGGCCACATCCAGCAGATCGGCACCCCGACCGACATCTACAACGAGCCCCAAAACTCTTTTGTAGCTGACTTCATCGGGGAGAGCAACATCCTCGATGCGACGATGGTCCGCGACCGTCTGGTGCGCTTTGCCGGACAGGAATTCGAGGGCGTGGACGAAGGTTTCGGCGAAAATGTG
>CAMNQO010000041.1 GCA_946549475.1 uncultured Bacteroidales bacterium | reverse complement strand
CGGGCTGCAAAGATACGCAACTTTTTTGATTCGACAAATTTTTTTGAAGATTTTTCAACTGTTTGAATCCCGGATTAAAATTCTTACCTTTGCACGATTTACGATTGAGAAATCGAATGACAATATGTACAACCCAAACCCTTTAATTTAAATTATGGACACTTACATCTATGATCTGATTCCGAAGGAAGAATTTGCCAAAGTAAAATATCTGCCGACCCTGCCGGAGTTTCTGGAGTGGCTGCCTGCCCAGTACGGTACGCTCCCGGCAATCAATGACAACGGCCAGGTCACGACCTATCAGCAACTGGCCGACCGCGTCGCCCGCCGTCGTGCGTTCATAGCGGGTCTCGGTCTGAAAAAAGGTGCCAAAATCGCCATTTTCGACCGCAACAGCCAGAACGCCATCGAGTTGTTCCTGGCCGTCACCTCCGCCGGCTATGTGGGCATCCTGTTCCCTTCGGCCCTGCCGGCCCAGGCCGTCCTGGGCAGTTGCGCGAAATTTGATGTGGAGGCCCTCTTTGTCCGGGACGAGTTCAAGGCGCTCACCGAAGGCCTGAAAATCCCTGTTCTTCCCGCTGACAGCATCGCCGACGAAAAGGCTCCCGTCGCCAAGGTGGACAAAGACGACCCTGCCGCGATCTTCTTCACGGGTGGTACGACCGGTACGCCCAAAGGTGTCGTCCTCCCCCACCGCGCCTTGATGAGGGGTGCCTTCAACGGCCTGTTTGCCCCGGGTCCCCAACTGGGAATCCATCGCGGGATTGCCATCCTTCCCTTCAGCCATGTCTTCGGGCTCATTGCCGCAACGATGGGGCTTTTCTACAAGGGCGGCGAACTCTTTACCTGCGAGGATATGAAAGCGACCATCGGCAAGATTCCGATGATCAAGCCGACCTACCTGGTGCTTGTTCCCGGTCTCTGCGAAGTGCTGATCGGCCTGACCAAGATGTACGGACCCCAATTCCTGGGCGGATCCCTCAAACTCATCATCTCCGGCGCTGCCAATGTCCCTCCCCGTCTCCAAGTGGAATTTGAGAAACTCGGCATCGAACTGTGCGCCGGTTATGGTATGACAGAGACCGCCAACCTCACTACGGCCAACGCCAATGTGAAAGAAAAACCGACCTCCATCGGCAAACTCTACCCGGGCCAGGAAGCCAAAATCGTGAATGACGAGCTGTGGATCAAGGGAGACAATCTCTTCCTGGGCTATTACAAGGATGAAGCCAATACCCGGGCCACCCTTACGGAAGACGGCTGGATCAAGACCGGCGACCTCGCCCGCGTGGACGAAGACGGCTTCTACTATATTATCGGCCGTATCAAGAATCTCATCATTCTGGGAAATGGCGAAAATGTCTCTCCCGAGAGTATCGAGGAACTTTTCTACAAGAGTCCGCTCGTGCGCGACTGCCTGGTCAGCGAAGGCGAGAAGGACGGTTCGCCCTGCATCGCCATCGACATTCTTCCGCAAATGGCCGCGTTCGACGGCAAGCCTTGGGAAGAGGTTGTCGCGACCATGGAAGGAATTGTAGAGAAAATCAACGCGGAACTCCCCTCCTACGAGCGGATCACCAAAGTCAGCGTCCGCAAGGAAGACTTCAAGCGCACCGGCAGCATGAAGGTCGCCCGCAACCAGAATTAAGTACGGCATTTCAACGAACGACCTTATGGCACGAGAAGAGATATTGGCAGGCCTCAAGGAGGTCCTGGGTGTGATTCGCCCCAAAACAGATTTGTCGGACATTCAGGACAGCACGCGTCTGGTGCAAGATCTGGGCATCGACTCCCTTTCAATGATGTTCATGAGCCTAGCGGTGGAAGAGAAATTCGCTTTCCGCTTCCCCTCGGACCAGGCGCCCTTCGAAACCGTCGGACAAGTGCTGGACTATATCGAAAAGGTGAAAGCGTAGCCGTCAACTGCGCTCGGCCAACAATGACTCAAGGGGCCCTTCCAGGGCCTCTTTTGTTGTAAACTGGATGGTATGCATCCCCATCGTGCGGGCGGCGGCAAGATTGCGGGCGTTATCGTCGATAAAAACACACTCCCCGGGGGTCAAACAATAACGATCAAAAAGGATCTCGAAAATGCGGGGCTCCGGCTTGATGGTTTTTTCATAGCCGGAGACGACCATTCCGTCCAGCAGGTCGAATGCCTCGAAACGGTGGCGTACGAGCGCAAAAGTCTCGGCTGCCCAATTGGATAGTCCGTAAGTCTTGTAGCCCCGTTCTTTCAGTTCGCGCACATATCCGGTCATTCCGGCAATGGGAACGGGGTTTATCATCTTGATCCAGTCCCGATAGTACATTTCAATCTCGGTCTTCCATTCGGGATAGCGGGCCGAAAGTTCCGCTACGCCCTCGGAAAAAGGCTTCCCTTTGTCCATCTGTTCGTTCCACTCCATGTTGCAGATATGCTGGAGAAACCAGTCGGCCTTTTCGACATCGCCTCCGAACCAGGGGTCAAAAACATAATGCGGATTCCAATCGACCAGAACGCCGCCATAGTCAAATACGATATTCTTTATCATTTCTTCAAAATTTTTTGCAGGTCTGCTTTCAGGCCGATGATTTGCTGTGTTCCGCTCAAAGGGCCGTTGAAATGGAAGACGACCCGTAGGTCCAGTCTGACACCCGGCCACAATCCCGGCTCATAGAACAGTTCCAGACGGTCATAGGGCATCATCCTTTCATTTGCGCTTCCGTCCGTCCGGACGCGGTAATAGTGCTCTCCGATATACAGCCGGTGGGCGTAACGCGTCCCGGCCGGGTCATAACGGTCATACAGGGGTTCCAGACTGGTTCCCACATACAGGCTGTTGCGGATGCCGACATTCCAGTGACGGATTTCCATGTTGACCTCCACGCCGCCGGGCCAGTACACTTGTTCAAACTGCCTGTCCCGTTGATAACTGACATAGCCGCCCACATCGGCGTAAAGGCGCTGCAAAGGAGTCAGGGAAGACAGGTCGAAGGCCAGGAACGGACGCAGGAGGATGTTGTCCACCACATTGAGGGCGATATCGCTGCAGGCGAAATGGTCCATGGACAAGGCGGCCCCCAGTCGGAGCCAGGGCTGGAAATCATAGCGGGCCGAAGACCATATCTGGAAACGCTCGCGGGTCGTTCCCTGCCGGATGCCAATCCAGTTGCAGATGATTTCCGCTTGAAATTTCTTGTTCTCATAAGCGACCAGCATTCCCTGACAGTTGCGTCCGGTAAAACGCAAGGAATCGCTCACGAAGGCCCGTGTATAGGCTCCCTTATAATAACTTTTGGGGAAGATACCGCCGATGAGGGTGAGTCTGCTCGCATTGCGGAATGCTTTGTCGAATTTATAGTATGCCAATACTTTGTCAATCCTTCCGAAAGGCTTGGCACCGCTTCCGAAATAGAAACTGGCATCCACACCTGCCAGAATGCGATGGGTGGTTGTCGAGTCGCTTTGGATGCGCAGACCCGCCTGCGGCGTCAACTGCTCCCCGAAGAGCGTCATCGAGGGGGTGAAGGGCGTTTCGCAGACATCGTTCTCCCTGTTGTCGAAATAGGTGTTGCTCAGCAACTCGTAGTCGAAGGAAAGCACGGAATGTCCGGGTCCGGCCGCAAAAGACAAAACGGTCAGGAGAGGGCAGCAAAGCGTCAGCAAGAGCGAAAAAGGCTTTTTCATGGGTACAGGTCTGGGCCAAAACTTTTGCGAAGGTAGAAAATAATTGCGATAAATCAGAATATTTTTTAACTTTGCACCGCCTCTTGAAAGAGGTTCGGAATTGAGATATGGTGTAATGGTAGCACTACAGATTTTGGTTCTGTCTGTAGAGGTTCGAATCCTCTTATCTCAACTTTAATTATGGAAGTGAAATTGTGGATGGCGATTCCTTTCGCCCTGATGCTCATTCTAATCGCATTGACTCCGTTGCTCTTCCCCCGGTTTTGGGAAAGCAACAGGAACAAACTTGCCGCAACGCTGATCCTTGCCGTTCCGACCGCCGTCGCCCTCATCTGCATGGGATTCGGCGACAAGCTGGCCCATCAGATTTTTTTTGACTATATCCCCTTCATCATGCTGCTGCTCACGCTTTATGTCGTGACAGGCGGCATCCGGATCAAAGGAGATATCGTTGCGACCCCTACGGTAAACACGCTCATTCTCCTGCTGGGCTATATCCTGGCCTCTGTCATGGGGACGACGGGCGCTGCGATGCTGCTGATCCGCTTTCTGCTGGACACCAACAAGCAACGCAAGTACCGTACCCACACGGTCTTGTTTTTCATCGCCATGGTCGCAAACGGAGGCGGCGTACTCACGCCGTTGGGCGATCCTCCCCTTTTCCTGCTCTATCTGCGCGGAGCCCCCTTCGACTGGTTCTTGAAGCTGGCCGGCGAATGGTTCTTCCTGGGACTCGCCCTGATCAGCATCTATATCATCATGGACCGGCGCTACTACAAGATGGAGACGCGGGAAAACCGCAAGCGGGACATCAAAGAAGCGTCCCCCCTGCGCGTCCGCGGCACCGTCAATTTCTTTTTGCTGCTGCTGGTCGTGCTGGCCGTCATGTTCGTCAATCCGGCCTACATTCCCGCGATGGAAAACGGCCCCGTCGTCCTGAAATTCTTGCGCGAAATCCTCTTTGCCGGCATCATCCTGCTATCCTGGAAAATGACCAAGAAGGGCATCCGCAACATCAATCATTTTTCCTGGAAGCCCATCGCGGAGGTCGCCATCCTCTTTATCGGGATTTTCATCACGATGATCCCTGCGATGATGTATCTCAATGCCCATGCCGGCGAGCTGGGCCTCAAGGAAGCCTGGGAGTTTTACTATGCGACGGGCCTTTTGAGCGCGTTCCTGGACAACTCCCCCACGGCCGTGGCCTTCTATGAGGTCGCCACCGGCCTGGGGCCCTTTGAAGGCGCCACGGTGGCCGGCATCGCGCCGGAACTCCTGCAGGCCATCTCCTTGGGGGCCGTGTTTTTCGGTTCTCTCACCTATATCGGCAACGGTCCCAATTTCATGGTCAAATCCATCGCCGAGCAGGAAGGTGTGGAGATGCCCGGATTCTTCGGCTACATGTGGAAGTTCTCCCTGCGCATCCTGCTGCCGATATTAATTGTGTTACAATTGCTTTTCTTGGGTTTTTAAGGCTTGATATTTGCAACAGTCCCTGCTTATGGACAGAAGAAAATTCATACAGTCCGGCCTGATAGGCCTGGGCGCACTGGCGCTGGGAGAACAAGCCTCCCACGGTCAGAATTTCTCCGGGAGCGGACGCCCCGGCAAACCCGAAGACTGGCGCATCGTTTCGGATGAGACTCGTGACGGAGTCCGCAGCCTCGTAGTCACGCCTTCCCCGAAAGTCTGCCCCACCCAATTGGAGTTGGAAATCACGGTCAAAGACCGTACGCTCAAAGGCTTTCATTTTACCGGCGGCTGTCCGGGCAATTCCCGTGCCGTAGCCATGCTGACCCAAGGGATGAAAATCAGTGACTTTGTCAGCAAGTTCAGAAAACTTCCCTGCGGGCGCAGGGGTACTTCCTGTACGGATCAGCTGGCCCGGGTGCTGGAATCCCTGAAGTGGTAATCAGCGCAATCCCTTGAAAAAATCCACCATCAAGCGGGAGCATTCTTCCTGAAGGACGCCTCCCGTGACTTCCGTCTTGGGGTGCAGCAATGACGGTTGAAAGAGCGAGAAGCCCCGCTTGGCATCCGGAGCCCCGTAAACGACGCGGCTGAGTTGGGCCCAGTTCATGGCGGCTGCGCACATGGGGCACGGCTCGACCGTCACATATAAGGTGCAGTCCCGCAAGTATTTTCCCCCCAGTTCCTCGGTAGCGCTGGTGATGGCGACCATCTCGGCGTGCGCGGTCGCGTCGGAGAGCGTCTCGGTAAGGTTGTGTCCGCGTGAAATGATGCTGCCGCCGGCGACGACGACGGCACCGATGGGCACTTCCCCTGCTGCCAACGCTTCACGCGCCTGTTCCAGCGCGATTTTCATATAGCGGATATCGTCTTCCATAAGCGGAGAGTCGGTAAAGGGACATAAAGAAGGGATGGCCAAATGCTTGGTCATCCCTCTTACTTCCTGACAGTCGCTTAGAAGCGATCTTCGCTGGAGACCGTAAGTTTCTTGCGACCGTGACGGCGACGGGCTGCGAGGACGCGACGGCCGTTGGGGGTTGACATACGCTCACGGAATCCGTGTTTGTTGCGACGCTTGCGAACGGAAGGTTGGAATGTCCTTTTCATATCTTTTCCTGTTTATTTCTTTTGGGACTGCAAAGGTAATCTTTTTTCGATGATTTGCAAAATATTTACAAAGAAAATCCACCGACTGACACATTATCCGGCCCCAAAGTCTTGCGGATAAGTCCTTGCAGTACGCTTCCCGGCCCGAACTCGGTGAACGAATCCACGCCGGAGCGGGCCATTGCCCGCACGCTCTGCGCCCAACGGACCGGAGATGTGAGTTGTTCGACCAGGTGAACTTTGATGGTTTCCGGATCCGATTCCGGGGCCGCCGTGACATTCTGGAAGATGGGACAGACGGGACGGCGGAACGAAGTCGCCTCGATGGCGCCGGCCAGTTCTTCGCGTGCAGGAGCCATCAGGGGAGAATGGAACGCGCCGCCGACCGGCAGGGGCAGGGCTCTTTTGGCGCCGGCCTCTTTCATCGCCGCACAGGCGGAAGCGACAGCCTCTTTTTCTCCGGAGATGACCACCTGGCCCGGGCTGTTGTAGTTGGCGGCCACGACGAGACCTGCCGTTTCGGAGCATACTTTTTCCACAACGCCATCTTCCAGTCCGAGGATGGCGGCCATCGTGCCGCTGACCTTCTCGCAGCAGCGCTGCATGGCCTGCGCCCGGACGCTGACCAGCCGCAGCGCATCCTCAAAAGTGAGGGCGCCGCAGGCGACCAGGGCGGAAAATTCACCCAGGGAGTGTCCGGCGACGCAATCCGGTTTTGCTACCGGGGCCGTGAGGGCCAGAATGACGGAATGCAGGAAGACGGCCGGCTGCGTGACACGGGTCTGCTGCAGGTCCTCCGCACTCCCCTCGAACATGATGTCGGTGATGCGGAAGCCCAGCAGTTCATCAGCCCGCTCGAAAAGTTCGCGGGCGGCAGGCAGCCGCTCGTACAAGTCTCGCCCCATACCGGGGAACTGGGCGCCTTGGCCGGGGAAAACGTACGCTTTGCTCATCAATTATTTTGTTCCAAAAATGCGGTCGCCGGCATCGCCCAGGCCGGGAACGATGTAGGCGTCCTGATTGAGTCTTTCATCCACGGCGGCAACATAGATTTTGACGTCGGGATGGGCCTGATGTACTTTGATGATGCCCTCGGGAGCAGCAACCAGACACATCATACGGATGTGCCGGCAGCCCTTTTCCTTGAGCATCGTGATGGCATCAATGGCGCTTCCGCCGGTGGCCAGCATGGGGTCGGTGACGATCACCTTGCGTTCCTGGATGTCAGCAGGCAGTTTGCAGTAATACACGACGGGCTTGTGCGTCTGCTCATCGCGATAGAGTCCGATATGGCCGATTTTCGCAACGGGAATCAGGGAAAGGATCCCCTCGACCATTCCCAGTCCGGCCCGTAAGATGGGGATGATGGCCACTTTCTTGCCGTCAACCTGCTTGCCGACCATCGGACAGATGGGGGTCTCGATCTGCACGTCGTGGAGCGGAAAATCCCGGCTCACCTCATAGCCCATCAGCAGCGAAATTTCGGTCAGCAGCCGCCGGAAGTCCTTGGAGCCGGTATTTTTGTCCCTCATCAGCGTCAGTTTGTGCTGAATCAGCGGGTGGTCGAACACATGGAGTTTTCCGGACGCAATCACCGGCAGAAGCGTTTCATTCAAAGCATCTAAAATCTTTCCCATAATACGAAACTGTTGGTCATACAAATGTAACAAAAAATCAAATATCTTGTGATGTGATCTCTTTGAGTTCCTCCCGGTAGGCGGACAAAATGCGGGATTTTGAAATGAATCCCACATAGACTTCGTCGTGCGTCAGCACGGGCAGGCGCCAGGCGTCGGTTTTGTCAAACTTGGCCATGACGGCATCCATTTTCTCGTCGATGTACACACGGTCCGGAGGGTCGCTCATCAGGTTGTAAACATGCAGCCTGTCGTATTGCCCCACCTTGAGAATATAAGTACGGATGGTATCCATTTCGATGACGCCCTGGAAGAGTCCTTTTTCATCCACGACCGGAAAGACGGCGGCCGTGCTTTGCGAGACCACCTGTACCATCTCCCGCAAAGTCCAGTCCAGCCGGACGCGGGGGTATTTGTCCCGCACCAGGTCGGATGTCTTGAGCAGGGTCAGCACGGCCTGGTCGCTGTCATGGGTCAGCAGGTCGCCGCTCTGGGCGATACGCTTGGTGTAGATGGAATATTTTTCAAAGATGCGCACGGCTCCGAAAGAGATGGAGGCCGTCAGAATCAGGGGGATAAAGAGTCCGTACCCGCCCGTCACTTCGGCGATGAGGAAGATGGCGGTCATGGGGGCCTGCATCACGCCGGCCATCAGCCCGGCCATGCCGACCAGGACGAAATTGGCCTGCGGGACTTGTGCCAAGCCGGTCAGATTGATAATGCGGGCGACAAGAAAACCGGTCAAAGCGCCCACGAAGAGCGTAGGGCCGAAAGTACCGCCGACGCCTCCGCCCGCGTTGGTCAGGGTCATCGAAAAGATTTTCAGCAGCAGGACCAGCAGGAAAAACAGCACGACTCCCCAGGGATGCTGCATCAAAAAGAAAAGGGGTGTATGGATGGACGGCGAGACATCGTTGCCCAGCAGCATCTCACGCACATCCCCATAGCCTTCTCCATACAAAGGCGGGAAGAGGAAAAGCAGCAGACCGAGCGCCAGGGCGGAAAACGCCCAGCGGGTGTAAGGCGTACCCTTCGACTTGATTCTGTCCTCCAGATAGAGCGTCACCCGCGTGAAATACAGGGAAGCGGCGGCACAAAGCAGGCCCAAAAGGACATAAAAGGGCAGATTGTGCATCGCAAAGGGAGCGATGAAGGCCTCGAAGAGCGGATCCATCCCCAGGAATGAATAGGACACCACGGTGGCGGACACGGTGGAGAGCAACAGCGGCAGGATGGAGGACATCGAAATGTTGAAGAGCAGGATCTCCAGGGTAAAAAGGACACCGGCCAGGGGGGCTTTGAAAATGCCGGCGACGGCTCCCGCGGCTCCGCAGCCCAGCAGGATGGTCATGTTGCGGTAAGGGAGACCGGCCATCTGCGCCACATTGGAACCGATGGCCGCCCCCGTATAGACAATCGGGGCCTCGGCACCGACGCTGCCTCCGAATCCGATGGTCACGCCACTGGCTATCAACGAAGACCAGGTGTTGTGCTTTTTGATGCGGGATTCGCTCTTGGAAATGGCCAGGAGCACTTTGGTGACTCCGTGACCGATGTCGTCCTTCACCACGAAACGCACGAACAGCAAGGACAGCAGCATGCCCGCCCCCGGATAGACAAGGTAGAGCAAGTTCCACCAGACGCTCTCTCCGAACCAGCCCGTCAGCCCTTGTTGGATGGCATGGATGGACTGGTGCAGCAGGACGGCGGCTAAACCGCACAGCACCCCCACCAGCACCGACAAGACAAGTGTCTTGCGGTGATCGTCCCACTTGTTGAAATAGTCATGCAGCGTCATACAAAAAAGGACGGCCTGCCGTCCTTCACCTGTGCTTATCAGTCATCGGAAGGGTCGTCGTCCGATGCGGAATATTGGGAAATGTTATCGTCCGGGAGCGTATTCTCGGCATCTCCCTCATCGTCCGCATCTTCCTCTTCCAGCCATTTGTCCACATCGTTGAGATCATCGACCTTAATCTGGACTTTGACCAGGTAGATGGCGGAAGGAATCTCGATGGTTACGGTGTAAATGCTGGTCCCGTCCGGTTTGTCGATTTTCTGGATGTCCGGAAGATAATCCTGCGCTCCTCTCGGATATTTCTCATCAAAAGCAGCCGCTACCTCCTCCGGCATTTTCTCATAGCTGACCACAGCCCTTTTTTTCTGATTTTCCATTTCTAGATAGATATAATTCGTTTGCGGGTGCAAGTATAGGATATTTTTTTTCTATAAAAAAATTTTTTGCATCTTTTATGACATCAAAATACCGACCCGCTCGGACAAGAGCGTTTCGGTTTCCGACCAAAGCCGCTGGCTATCAAATACTTTATAATATCTTTCAGAAATTTCCCGAATGTCGTTTCCGATATAATATTTCTCGCGTTCCCCGCCCAGGAGAGCCTGGACGGCCGGAAAGGCCCCTTGCTCCGGCGTTTTGCACCAAGGCCGGAACAGCCGGTCGGCGATGGGGTCGAACCAGCGGTGCATCGTAAGCATGTTGGAATTGACGACCCCCGGATCCGCCACATTGACCCGGAAGGAAGTCCTGCGGGCGAGTTCGAGGGAGAAAAGCAGCAGGCAGAGTTTGCTGCGGGCATAGGTACCCAGTTGGCTGAACGCTTCCGGCGCCTGGGAGAGCAGATCCGTGCGGGCTGGGACGAAACGGCAGGTCAGCGAGACCATGTTGACGATGGCGGCATCCGGCTCGAGGATGTCCAGTAGTGAGCGCGTCAGCAGCCAGGGAGCCAGGTAATTGACGGCCAGGGTCTGCTCCAGCCCCTCCGGATTCAGGCGGAAACGCTCCTGGATGACGCCGGCATTGTTGAAAAGGCCTTTCAGGCGCACGCCTTCGCTTTTCAGCCGGGTTGCCGCATCGCGGACGGCCGTCAGGGAAGAAAGGTCCAGGGAGAACAGGGTCAGCCGGGCATCGGGCAGTTCCTGCAGAATCGCCTCCCGTACGGACGCCCCTTTTTCGGGATTGCGGCAGACCATCAGTACCGGCTCGCCCCGTGCGGCCAGCATCCGGACGGCGGCACTGCCCATGCTGCCGCTCGCCCCCGTGACCATTATCTGACTTTTTTCCATATCAGGCTGACAAGGGCTCCCGGAAGGCAATGGATCAAGGGAGGCAGGTACCAGTTCATCAGGCCGGGCCGGACAGTCCTCCGGCGGCGGAACATACCGCGCA
>CAMNQO010000040.1 GCA_946549475.1 uncultured Bacteroidales bacterium | reverse complement strand
TTCTTGTAGTCGCTGCTGTGGAGGAAGTAGTCGAAACCGGCGAGGAAGGCGTGGTTGATACCGTATTTGCTGTAAACGCCGCCGTTGTACTCGACCTGGAGGCTCAGATCCTTGACGGGCGTATTCTGCCAGAAGTTCAGGCAACGGGCAATCTCCCAGTAAGTTCCGCTGATAAATTTCGTAATGCCGGTCGTCTCATTATTAAGTTTGCCGCCGATGGGGTCGTAATCGTGATCGACGAAGAAGAAGGTGTTGCCCCAGGGGTCGTTGTAGAAACCTTCGAGGGTGGTGGTCACGCAACGACGGTCACCACCGAAGTCGTAGAAAATCTGGAGATTGGTGGATCCGTTGAACATCGTGGACCCTTCGGCGAAAGCCGGAACTGAAAGCGCAAGCGCGGCTGTCAGGGAAAGAATGGATTTTTTCATAATGAGATATGAGGTTAATGATTGTTAAGCATCGTGTTCGGTCAGATGGAGAATGCTGTAGGTCTCCGCATCCTGGGGATAGATATCGAGTTTGGGCACATCGTCCAGGGCGATGTTGAAACTCATATAGGCCCGTTTCGGGCTGAAACGCTGCACGAGCCGGTATGTAGCGGCGACCGTACCGCCCGTGGCGAGCAGGTCGTCATGGATCAGCACGACATCGTCCTTATCGATGGCGTCGGCGTGGATCTCGATGGAGTCCGTGCCGTATTCCTTGGTATAGGTCTCGGAGAGTTTCTCGGCAGGAAGTTTGCCCGGCTTGCGGGCCATGATGAAACCGGCTCCCAGCCTGAGGGCCAGGGCGGCGCCGGCTATGTAGCCCCTGGATTCTACACCGACGACTTTGGTGATGCCTTTGTCCTTGTAATGTTCATACAGGTCGTCCACAAGTATCTTCAGGCACTCGGCATCCTTGAAAAGGGTGGTCACATCAAAAAAGACGATACCCTTGACCGGGTAATCGGGGATGGTCCTCAAATGGGCCATGAGTTTTGCTTTGTCAGCGCTGTTCATCTTACTTCGTATATTGAATCTCACTTTGGGTATCATTGGATAATGCGCCGGATTTTGTTGGCGCAGGCTATCAACTCCCGCATCCTTTCTTCATCGTTTCCGGCTATCGCATCCCGCAACTCCTGCAATCTCATCATGTAGGCATCCATGACCGGCAGGAGGTTGTCACGGTTTTGCGAAAAAACAGGCACCCACATATCGGCATTGCTCTTGGCCAGACGCACGGTGGAGGAAAAGCCGCCGGATGCAAGGTCGAAGATATGTTTGTCGTCGTATTCCTTGTCCAGGACGGTCAGGGCGAGAGCGAAGGAGATGGCGTGGGAGAGGTGGGACACATAGGCGGTATGCACATCGTGCTGGCCGGCACTCATCCGGACAATCCGCATGCCGAGGGCCTCGTAAAGGGATTCGACGAGCGCGATGGCATCCGCGTCGGAGTCTTCGGCATCGCAGATAATCCCGGCCTTGTCCTTGAAAAGGCCGCTGAGGGCCGCCTGAGGGCCGCTGTACTCCGTTCCGGACATGGGATGACCGGCCACGAAGCGTCCGCGCCGGGGATGACGGCGCACGGCCTCAACGATGCGCCCTTTCACCGAGCAGACATCCAGCACGACCGGAAGGGACTGCCCATCGGCCGGCTTGCGTTCGCCGATACGGTCCAGTATGCCGGGGAGCATCGCTGCGGCCGCATCGGCAGGGATGCAGAGCAATATCAGGTCGCTCTCCCGGATAAGTCCGTCCAAAGTGACGGACCGGTCTATCAGACCGAGCCGCAGGGCTGCGGCACTGCTTTCGGGACGGCGGTTGCAGCCGAGTATCGTGTCGGCAAAATGTTTGGACTTGATGTCAAGGGCCATCGAGCCTCCGATGAGACCCGTTCCGATGATGCCGACGGTGCGTATCGGCGGAGTGAGGTACGAAAGCATCTCGCCCAGCCTGCTCATACCGTCAGGATATCCTTTTCTTTGGCGGAGATGAGTTCGTCTATTTTCTTGACGGCTGCATCGGTCTCCTTTTGGAGAGCCCCTTCCTGATCTTTCTCCACATCTTCGGGAAGACCCTCTTTCTGGAGTTTTTTGAGCGCGTCCATCACATCGCGGCGGACATTGCGGACCACCACTTTGGCGTTCTCACCGGCCGCACGGGCTTTTTTAATCAGTTCCTTCCGTCTTTCCTCGGTCAAGGGCGGCACATTGCAACGGATGCTCTCCCCGTTGTTCTGGGGCGTAAAGCCGATATTGGCATCCATGATGGCCTTTTCGATGACCGGAATCATCTTTTTCTCCCAAGGCTGGATTACGATGGTCTTGGCATCCGGCACCGTGACGGACGCCACCTGGGGGATGGGCATCATCGAGCCGTAGTAGTCCACGACCACATTGTTGAACACCATAGGATTGGCCTTGCCGGCCCGGTAGGTCTTGAGGTCTTCTTCAAGAAACCTGACGGCATCGGCCATCCTGGCCTTGGCACCGTCCACGAGTTCTTTTGATTTTTCTATCATGGGATGATCAAATAACTATCCGCGAAGGTACAAAAAAAAAGCATATCCCCAATCATTCTTTCTCATTTTTGACAATCGGGTCCCGTCTTGTTTTTGGTTATCGGTAAAATAATTTATATATTTGCACAAACTTTGGTATGTTCAAACATAATGAAAAAGTCCAATTATGACAAATATCCCTCCACCCGGGTGGAGGGAGCGGTGTGGCGTGGCTGGGAGGCCATTTCCCGGACACTGGAACAAAACAGAGGGCCCGTCCTTGCCGTGGACTGTTATGCGGGCGTACTCGAAGACGAAGCGATCCGGGGAATAGGAAAGGGATTTTCAACCATCCTCCGCACAAGGGACTTGATGAAATCCGAAGCGGACATCCGCGTCATGACAGACCGCTTCATGACGGACGATGTGCTCTTCGGCTATGTCTCCCCGCTGCATCTGGAGGAGTTTTTCGATGCCGCTGCGCTTGAAAAGGCCCGCAGCCGCATCGGGCCGGACACGCTGATTGTCGGGCCGGGCGCGGCGATGGTCGCCGGGGAAGAGGCCTGCCTGGTCTATGCCGATATGGCCCGCTGGGAGATCCAGCAGCGGATGCGCGCCCACCGGGTGTGCGGACTGGGCATCGACAACCGTCCGGACCCCGTTTCCGTCCAATACAAGCGCGGATATTTCATCGACTGGCGTCTGTTGGACGCCTATAAAGACCGGCTTTTCCACCGGGTGCAATGGTGGCTGGACACCAATGTACCCGACGACCCCAAACTCATCAGTGGCGAAACTTTCCTGCGGGGGATGGCAGCGACGGCCCGCAGGCCTTTCCGGGTCGTCCCTTTCTTCGATCCGGCCCCCTGGGGCGGCCAGTGGATGAAAGAGGTGTGCGACCTGGACCGGAGCGTTTCCAACTTCGGCTGGTGCTTTGACTGTGTGCCCGAAGAGAACAGCCTGCTGCTGGAAGTCGAAGGTGTCAAGGTGGAGTTCCCCTCGCAGGACCTGGTGCTGCTCCACAGCCGGGAATTGCTCGGCGTCCCTGTCGAGGGACGCTTCGGAAAGGATTTCCCCATCCGATTCGACTTTCTGGACACGATGGGCGGAGGCAATCTGAGCCTGCAAGTCCACCCCACCACGCAGTTTATCCGGGAGCAGTTCGGAATGCCCTATACGCAGGACGAAAGTTATTACCTGATGGATGCGGAAGAGGATGCGACGGTGTTTCTGGGCGTGCGCAGCGGAGTGGACAAAGAGGCGATGCTCTCCGACCTGCGGGCGGCGCAAAGAGGAGAAATGAGCTTCGATGCGGAAAAATATGTCAACCGGCTGCCGGCAAAAAAACACGACCACTTCCTGATTCCGGGCGGCACCATCCATTGCTCCGGTGCCAACGCGATGGTCTTGGAGATCAGTGCGACGCCCAACCTATTCACCTTCAAACTTTGGGACTGGAACCGCCTGGGACTGGACGGGAAGCCGCGTCCGATCAATGTGGAACGCGGCAGCAAAGTCATTCAGTGGGAAAGAGATACCGAATATGTCAAGGCCCGTCTCGTCAATCATTTCGAGGAGACCGGCTCGGGTGATGGATGGAAGGAAATCCGCACCGGCCTGCATCCCGCCGAGTTTATCGAGACACGCCGTACTGCATTTACCGGCGTAGCTCCTTTCCACACCGGCGACAGTGTACAGGTGCTCAACCTGGTCGAGGGCAAAGCCGCGCTGGTCGAAAGTCCCGGCAAACGGTTTCCTCCTTTTGAAGTCCACTATGCCGAGACTTTCATCATCCCCGCTTGCGTGGGCGATTTTACCCTCTGTCCCCTTCACGAAGGCGACAGATGTATGGTCATCCGGGCTTATGTCCGATTTAATCCTTGAACAGTATGTATGAGCATGACCACAGGACTGTCTTGACCCTGGATGCCGGCGGGACCAATTTCGTATTTTCCGCCATACGGGGCTGCCGTGAAGTCGTGAAGCCGGTACGATTGGATGCCGTAACAGATGATGTGGAACGCTGTCTGGCCGTACTGGCGGAGGGATTTCGTCAGGTCAGACAGCGTTTACCGGACGCCCCCGCCGCCATCAGTTTCGCCTTTCCCGGCCCCGCCGATTATGAGGCCGGGATTATCGGCGACCTTCCGAATTTCCCTTGTTTCCGAGGCGGTGTCGCGATGGGGCCTTATCTGTCCGAACAGTTCGGCCTGCCGGTTTTCATCAACAACGACGGCAATCTGTTTGCCTATGGCGAAGCGCTGGCCGGCGCGTTGCCGCAAATGAACGCCCGCCTGAAAGAGGCCGGAAGCACCCGGCAATATAAAAACCTGATCGGCCTGACGCTGGGAACCGGATTCGGCGCGGGCGTGGTCCTTGACGGAAAACTGCTGCGGGGCGACAATGGCTGCGGGGGCGATGTCTGGCTGATGCGCAATGTCCATCATCCGGAGCTGCGGGTAGAAGAAAGCGTGAGCATACGGGCCGTGAAGCGGGTTTACCGCGAACAGTCCGGCGACGACAGCCCTCTGTCGCCAAAGGAAATCTGCGAAATAGCCGAGGGCAGACGGAAAGGCAACCGCCAGGCTGCCCTTCACGCCTTCAGCGAAATGGGCGAGGCCATCGCCGACGCCCTCGCCCATGCGCTGGACATCATCGACGGCCTTGTCGTGGTGGGCGGCGGACTTTCGGGTGCAGCGAAATTCATCCTCCCCGCCGTAATCGACGCGATCGGCCCCTGGCTGCAGATGCAGGTACTGGACTTGACTTCGGAGGAGGGCATGCGCCTGTTCCTGGAAGACCCATCCGTCCATGTTCCCGTCCCCGGCAGCCGGAAGTCCGTTCTCTACCGGAAAGAAAAGAAAACGGGCATCCTTTTGTCGGCGCTCGGCACCAGTGAAGCCGTGTCCGTCGGCGCGTACGCTTATGCGCTCGCGCAAATTGATTCATCCAAACATCATTGACCCCGGTATGACTTTAGATCCCAAAAGCAGCATTCCCCTGCACAGGCAGGCCGAGAACATTTTGCGCAGGCTTATCGAGTCCGAAGAATACAAAAACGGAAAGACCCTGCCCAAGGAGGTGGATCTGGCCCGGGAACTGAACATTTCGCGCAACACCCTGCGCCAGGCCATCCGGCAACTGGTGTTTGAAGGTTTGCTGATCCGCAAGAAGGGCGTGGGGACCAAAGCGGTCCGGAAGGGAATCACGGGAGGGGTGAAAAACTGGCTGAGTTTCTCGCAAGAAATGAAAGCATTGGGGGTGGAGGTCAAGAATTACGAGTTGCACATCAGCACCCAAAAGGCCAATCCCGAAATCGGCGGATTTTTCGAGATTGAAGAAGGCACACGCTGCGTGGTGATGGAACGGGTGCGGGGGAACAGTACTTTTCCATTCGTTTACTTCATTTCCTATTTCAATCCGCGATTGCCCGTCAGCGGAGAAGAAAACTACAATCAGCCCTTGTATGAGATGCTGGACAGCCGCTACGGCATCATCGTCAAAACCTCGCGGGAGGAAGTGTCGGCCCGTCTGGCCGGAGATTTCATCGCGGAGAAACTGGAAATCAAGCCCAGTGACGCCATCCTCATCAGAAAGCGTTTTGTCTATGACGAAAACGGAGTCCCTGTGGAATACAACATCGGTTACTACCGGGCAGACAGTTTCACATACACCCTGGAAGCCAGCCGCTGACGGCATCCGGCCGAGTCACAACAACTTTATTCATTAGTAATATGGAAATCCTGAAATTTACACCGCTGCTGATGCCCCTGGTCTGGGGCGGAGAAAAAATCGCCCCGTATAAGGGAATCGACACCCAACAGAAAAACATCGGCGAGAGCTGGGAAATCAGCGCCGTTCCCGGGAAGGAAACGCGGGTGTCCGAAGGCAAATACGCCGGCCGGAGCGTCACCTCGCTGGCGGAGGAGTTCAAGGGCGCCCTGCTGGGCGAGAAAGTCTATGCCGCCACCGGCGCACAGTTCCCGCTGCTGATTAAATTCATTGACGCCCGGGCGGACCTGTCCATCCAGGTACACCCCGATGACGCGCTGGCCGCCGCCCGGCACAACGGTTCGAAGGGAAAGACCGAGATGTGGTATGTGGTCGGAGCGGAGCCGGGTGCACATTTGCTGTCCGGCCTCTCGCAGGCCATTACACCCGAAGAGTACGAGCGCCGGGTGGCGGACGGCAGCATCACCGAAGTACTCTCCCGTTATGAGGTAAAACCCGGGGATGTATTCTTTTTGCCGGCCGGGCGCATCCATGCCATCTGCTCCGGATGCTTCATCGCAGAGATACAGCAGACCTCCGACATCACTTACCGTATATACGACTACGGCAGGATGGGACTGGACGGGAAGCCTCGCCAGCTGCACACGGAACTGGCAAAGGACGCCATCGACTATACCGTGCAGGCGGACTATCGGAGTGCATACACCCCTGTCAAAAACAAGGAAACGGAGTTGGCCGACTGCCCGTATTTCACGACTTCCTTGTGGGAGTTGGACAAGCCTGCCCGCAAGGATCTGAGCGGGCTGGACTCCTTTGTCACGGTCATGTGCCTGTCGGGGGAAGCGACACTCGGCACCGAAGAGTCACAGGTCTCCGTCCGCCAGGGTGAGACCGTACTCGTTCCGGCCAGCGCCGAGCACCTCGACCTTATGCCCGCCGGTACGGAGACAAAATTGCTTACTTCATACATCCGATAGTCCTCCCCCTGTGCTTTTCCTGCCGGCGGCCTGTCCCGTAAGGAAATCCGTACTTTTTTTGCACGAATACGGACTTTCATTCGGGAAGTATCTGCTTTATTTGCAAAGTACAACCATTATTTTCTTGTTTCCATGGAACGAATAAAAATTCCTTACGAAGCCCCCGGACTACAGATGAAACCACTCCATCTGGAACATGTCTTCTGCAATCAAAGTACGACAGGAGAAAGATTCAATCCTGTTGAAAATTATTCTGACGGCTGGTCGGAAGATTAACGAACAACGACGCGTTATGAAAAAGTATCATTATCTCTTTCTGACGGCTCTGACCGTCCTGGCGTCCTGCTCCAAAGAGACGGATGCCACCGAAACCATACGGACGGAAAGTGAAAAAGTCCCGATGGTTTTTACCGCCGCCACGGACGACAAACTGGGAAAAACCACCCTTGACAACAACGATTTCAGCATCCTGTGGTCCCGGGAAGATCAGATCAGCGTATTTGCGGGGGCCGATGCCGCCGGCGACACATTCTCCGTAGAAAGCGTCAGTGACGACCAAAAGAGGGCGACATTCTCCGGATTGTCGGAAGTTTCCGGCGTCTATTACGCCCTCTCGCCGGCCAGCGCGGGCGCAAGTATCAGCGGAGGGAAGATCCACGCGGCGCTCCCGACGCAACAGTCCTTCGTAAGCGGAAGTTTCGCCCCTGAAGCCAACATTGCCACGGCCTGCGCCGAAGACAGCCACCTGCAATTCAAGAATGCCGGCGCCCTTGTCGGCCTGACAGTGGGCTGCGACGGCGTGACCGCGGTCAAGCTGGAAGCGCTCGGCGCGGATGATATCCTGTCCGGAACGGCCGACATCGACTGCACCGGCGACGAGCCCGCCCTCAGCGGGAAAAGCGGCGTCAATTACGTCCGTATGGAAGGTAATCTCACCCAGGGAAGCACTTGCTACTTTATCGTATGGCCCGGCAACTATGCCGGGGGCTTCCGCGTAACCTTGTACCGCGGCAGTCAATACAGCAGCTTCACCAAGAGCGGCGCCAAACTTATCGCCCGGAACGACAACCTGCATTTCGGCACTTTCACCCCTTCGCAGTGGAAAGGAGGCTTCACGGTCGGTGAAGCACTGACCATCCGCAATTCTGCGGAAGCCGGACAGGAGGTTTCCTACATTTCCGACGGATACTGGGATAAGTCTGACGGCCGTCATTTCTCCGACAACGGCGACAACTACAACTATGAAATTTTCACGCGCCTGAGCGCCGGCGAGAAATTCCATTTCCGCAGCGAAGGCAACGACATCTTCGCCCTGAACGCCGAAGGCGACAAGGTGGTGTCCATCGGGAACGCCTCCAGCGCCGCTTACGGCGCCCCGGCCGACGGCATCTACCGGATCCGCCTGAACATGTCCGATGCGATGAGCGAAGGAGAAGCCCATATCAAGCAGATTTCCGCCGTCAAGTATTCCCAGTGGAGCGTTTTCGGAGCAGACCTGAGCTATGCCGGCAACGGGGTATGGACCTATGCCAACCTCCCGATGCGCCGCAACAGCCAGGCCTGGAACAACCGCTACAAATTCAATGTCGTCTTCGAGGACGGGACGAACCAGTATTACGGCCGCAGCAGCAGCGACGGCGGCAATCCGGTTTACGGGACCACCGGGACCGACTACTTCTATGTGCAGCCCTGCGACAACACGGACAACTGGGAGCCTTGCTTCAAGTTCCCGTCCGAATGCGAAATCGACGAAGACCGCTACTACGGCGACCTCTCGCTGAGTTTCAACAACGCGGGCGGTCACTACACCCACGCCATCGTGAATGTCCGCGACAGCCGGAACCTGCCGGACATCACCCCGGGCGAGAACATGTTCATCGGCGGCAACGAGGAAAAAGGACAGCGGATGTCCTACATCACGACGAACTACTATGACGCGACCTTGGCCTCTTTCGGGGATGCCGCCGGCATCGAGCCCAACGCCATCGGTGATTATGATTACGAGGTGTACACCTACATCAAGGAGGGAGAAAAGTTCTACTTCTACAACGAGGGTGCCGGCAAGTATTTTGCCCCCGACGCGGAGGGTGACGGGATGATGAAAATCCCCGTGCCGGAGAAAGCTGCTTACGCCTGTCCGGGAGAAGGCGTCTGGCGTATCCGCGCCAACTTCTCCACCGGAAAAGCCAGCCTGCGCCGCATCGGAATCGTCAATTCCGCCCTGCTTTTCACAAGCGGTTGCAGTTATGAGCTGTCCTATGCCGGTCGTGGGGTATGGGAAGCCAAAGACCAGGTCATTTCCTGGGGCGTGCAAAGTTGGGATGCGCATATGGTCCGATATGTTTTCAATTTCTGGTACAATATGGATAATGCGGGCGACAATCCCAATATCTGGCAAAGGTACGGGACGGTCACCTTGCACAACGACCAGGCTCTGCAACATCCCGCCATCGACCAGGAAGGGTCATACTGGAACATCCAGCCTTACACGGGTGATTCCTGGGCGTCGATTTTCTACTACGGAAAATGGTTGTACGACGAAGACTACAACAGCTGTATCGCCACGACGGTGCGCATTTATATGAATGACGAATACGGACATTTCACCCATCGCTTCTCCGACACGAAATACATCGGCACGGGCAGCGGCAAGATGCTCTTCGACTTCGGCTCCACCGCCACGGGCAATCCCACCGCCTCGCCCGACAAGAACGGCAACGGATGGAACAACATCCGCATCACCACTTCGGGCGGAACGGGCAGCGGCAACGGCACGGTTTTCAGCAGCCTCCGCTACACCAACGGCGTCCACTGCGGCTACTCGCTGGTGCTGAAGACCGACTTCAAGAGCAACAGCAACGGCGGCCTGACGGAAGCGATGTACACGGCCGATACGGAAAGCGCCCTGGGCGACCTCGCCATCGGCACGGCGACCGGAGACTACTTCCACAACGACAGCGCCTCCAAGCTGATGACCTTCGAGCTGCAGGGACTTGATCCGGCTGTCGGCTACCGCTTCACCTTCTTCGGCAGCCGCACCGGCTCCGCCGGACAGACCCGCTACACCCGCTACTATGCCGACGGGCTGGCCTCCTGGTACGGAGACCTGATCACCGTCGGTCCGGACGCGAGCCAGAACACTGACCAGGTCGTCGTCAGCGACACGGTATATCCTACCGCAGCAGGCACGATCTCCGTTTCGTTCGGCAAAGGCTCCACGACCAGCGGCGACATCTACCAGCTTAACTGCATGAAAATGGAGGAAATCCGCTGAACCTCCCTCTTGTTTCATCTTTAAAGTACGATTTGGCCCACTTTGCGTCAAATCGTACTTTTTTTGCACTAAACCGTACCCCCCCCTATCTCCTTTTCCCTACCTTCGCATGGTGAAAAAAGACTTTCACAGAGATTGAAAACGAGATGAAATACAAGGAAACAAATCTTTACGAGACACCGCTGTGCCTGCTTTTCTCCACGGACACGGAACTGGTGTTCTGCGACCCGAGTACGGGAGAGTCCTACAATCAAAACGATGACGACTACGATGATGGAGAAGGTTGGGAATAAAACATACGGCAAGATGAAAACGAAAGCAGCATTTGTATGGATGGTCCTGGCTTTGACGACCATCCCGGCCTGCCAGAAAGAGCAGGTCTCCGACAAGGGTAATTTCATAGAGACGGCTCAAGAGGAAGAACAAGCCGCTCCTATGGAAATGACATTCAGTGCCGATACGGACAAAGATGCCGTAGATGACGGCGTGGCAGGCTTGAAAACCACGCTGGGGGACGGTGCCAGCATCGTCTGGAGCAACAGCGACGACATCAAAGTCTTCTCCGGGGGAAGCGGCTCCACCTTTACCGTATCCAGTATCAGCCGGGAAGGAAAAACGGCGCAGTTCAGCGGTCTGGCCAAAAAATCCGACACCTATTATGCTTTCTATCCCGACCAGCCCCTCAGCGGCATCGAGGATGGCGTCATTACGGCGATTCTGCCCGAGGACCAGACGGCTGTCGCGGGCTCGTTCGGGAATAAGGCCAATCTGGCCATAGCCAAAACCGGCAATCATTACCTGTATTTCCGCAATGTCGGCGCGCTCCTGCGCCTGACCCTCCAGGCCGACGGC
>CAMNQO010000039.1 GCA_946549475.1 uncultured Bacteroidales bacterium | reverse complement strand
CAGAAAACCGATACAACGGCATCCATCAGTTCGCACGCCTGGCCGGATAGCCCATCCGGGTAAGAAGGTCCACAATCCGGTCCCTATGGTCGCCTTGGATGAGGATCTCTCCGTCCTTGACGCTGCCGCCCACCCCGCATTTTGTCTTGAGGGTACGGCCCAGTTCTTCCAGGTCCTCCTGCCTGCCCACAAAACCGCTCACCAGCGTGACCTGTTTTCCGGCCCGCGCACGCCGGTCTATGCCCACACGCAACTTCTGCCGGGCGGCAGGCAAAGTCTCGACGGCCTCCTCCGTCTCCCTTTGGTACTGATAATCGGGGTTGGTGGAAAAAACCACGCCCAGCCTTTGTTTCCAATCGTTGTCTGCCATAGGTCAAAATTCTCGTTGCAACATTTCCTTTATCTTCGTATAGGCCGTGTGGTACAAGACCTTGAGCGACCCCACCGTAGAGCCCATGACCGAAGCGATCTCCTCGTAGGGCATTTCCTCATAATACCGCAGGAAGAAGACCTGCTTTTGCTTGCCGGGCAGGGTGGCGACGGCCTTCTGCAAGGCCCGGTCCAACGCATCGCCGTCAAAAAACGGGTCATCGTCGATTTGGGCGCAAAGCACATTTTCGAGCGATTGGAAATCCAACGCCGCCCGCACTTTCTTTTTCCGGAGCCAGGAGATGGCCTCATTGCTCGCAATCCGGTACATCCAGGTAAAGAAAGCACTGTCTCCCCGGAAAGTCGGAAGCACTTGCCAGACTTTGACAAAAACCTCCTGCAGCAAGTCATCTGCATCTTCGTGGGAGGCCGTAAAATGCCGCAGATGCCAGTACAGGCGTGTGGAATATTGCTCAACCAAGTAATTGAACACCGCCTCGTACCGGCCCTCTGCCAGCCAGGTTATGAGTTCTTTGTCCGTCATCCGCGAGGGAATCGGGCAAAGATACGAATATGCCGGGAGAAGAGCAAATCCGTTCGCTATCCTTCATGAAGGACGATTTCTCCGTTCTGCATCGTGACGGTGATGACACTTTCGCGCTTGACGCTGCCGTCGAGGATGGCCGTGGCAATCTGGTTGACCAACTCGCGCTGGAGCAGCCGTTTGATGGGCCGGGCGCCATACTGCGGGTCGTAGCCTTTCGTGCTCAGGTACTCGTCGAAGGCGTCGGTAAACACGATGCGGATGCCGCTTTCGTCCAGTTTGCGGGCCAGGTCGGCCTCCTGAATGCGGAGGATGGCCAGGATGTCTTCGCGGGTCAGCGGGGAGAAGGTGATGATCTCGTCGATACGGTTGAGAAATTCGGGCCGCATCACGGCTTTCAGTTCCTCTTCGCGCAGGTTGGAAGTCATAATCAGGATGGTGTTCTTGAAATCCACCGTCCGTCCCTTGTTGTCGGTCAGACGGCCGTCGTCCAGCACCTGCAGGAGGATGTTGAACACATCCGGATGGGCCTTCTCGATTTCGTCCAGCAGCACGACCGAATAGGGTTTGCGCCGCACGGCTTCGGTCAGCTGTCCGCCCTCGTCGTAACCGACATATCCCGGAGGTGCGCCGACCAGCCGGCTGACGGAGTGGCGCTCCTGGTACTCGCTCATATCGATACGGGTAATCATGTTCTCGTCGTTGAAGAGGAATTCGGCCAGGGCCTTGGCGAGTTCGGTCTTGCCCACGCCCGTCGTACCCATAAAGAGGAAGGAGCCGATGGGCCGTTTCTCGTTCTGCAGTCCGGCACGGCTGCGGCGGACGGCGTTGCTCACGGCGGAGATGGCGGCGTCCTGGCCGACCACCCGCTTGTGCAGCAGTTCTTCCATCCGGAGCAGTTTGTCCTTCTCGCTTTCCAGCATCTTGCTGACCGGGATGCCCGTCCATTTGGCGACCACTTCGGCGATGTCGGAGGGGGTGACGGCTTCGGTGATGATGGGGTCGGTGACGGCGGCCTGCCGCTCGCTGAGTTCCTCGATTTCTTTCTGGACCTTGGCGAGTTTGCCGTAGCGGATTTCCGCCACCTTGCCGTAGTCGCCCTGGCGTTCGGCGTTCTTGGCCTCGATTTGCAGGTCTTCCTGCGTCTGCCGGGCCTTCTGCAAGGCGGTGACGATGGATTTCTCCTCGTCCCATTTCTTCATCAGCACATCTCGCTTCGCCTGGAGTTCACTCAGTTCGGTCTGGATTTTCTCCATCTTGCTGCTGACGCCTTCGCGTTTGACGGCGGCCTTTTCGATTTCCTTCTGGCGGATGGCGCTGTCCAGTTCGGCGATGGGCTCGGGAACGGAGTTCATTTCGAGACGCAGTTTGGAAGCGGCTTCGTCCACCAGGTCGATGGCTTTGTCCGGCAGGAAACGGCTGGTGATGTATCGGTGGGAGAGTTCCACGGCGGCAATCAGGGCGTCGTCTTCGATGCGGACTTTGTGGTGGTTCTCGTATTTTTCCTTCAGGCCTCGCATAATGGCGATGCTCTCGGCGGGGGTCGGCTCGTCCACCGTCACCATCTGGAAACGGCGTTCGAGGGCTTTGTCGCTTTCGAAGTATTTCTGGTACTCGTCCAAGGTCGTCGAGCCGATGGTCCGCAGTTCGCCGCGGGCCAGGGCCGGTTTGAGGATGTTGGAGGCGTCCATCGCGCCCGAGGTGCGCCCGGCGCCGACCAGGGTGTGGATCTCATCGATGAAGAGGATGATTTGTCCGTCGCTGTCCACGACTTCCTTGACGACCCCCTTGAGCCTTTCTTCAAATTCGCCCTGGTACTTGGCGCCGGCAATCAGGGCGCCCAGGTCGAGGGAGTAGATGCGTTTGCTCTTGAGGTTTTCGGGGACCTGCCCGTCCACGATTTTCTGGGCGATGCCTTCGCTGATGGCCGTTTTGCCCACGCCCGGCTCGCCGACCAGGATGGGGTTGTTCTTGGTCCTTCGGGAAAGAATCTGAAGCACCCTCCGAATCTCGTCGTCACGGCCGATGACGGGGTCCAGTTTGCCCTGAGACGCCCTTTCGCAGAGGTTCACGGCAAATTTCTGAAGATTTTCCAATTTGTTTTCCATATCTTTTTCCTTTTTATTATCCATTTCTCGCCGCCCGGTGAGGACGACACGGGCATAAAAGTCAAAAGATATTCCATCGGCCCGACACTGACAATTTGGCAGACTTCTCGAAGGTTCCGTCCAGCTGAATCAGTCCTGGTTCTCGGGGGAGGATTTCGACAATTTTACCCAATAATGGCCTTGAATTTGGAAAATTTTACCCATCTTTGTGATAAATAACATTCACAAATGGGGAAATTTATCCCATTGATGAATGCGGAACTCACGGCGGCCGGAATGCCCGAGATTATCATCCCCACGGTGTATCGTATCGACTATATCGATGCCTTGAAATGTCTTACCCGGGACGGAGAGCCGGCAACCATCATCCGCGCCATGGAAAGGGTACGGCTATGGAGCAGCGGTTTGGACGGCTCTGATTATGATGCGCTCAAAGCATACCTGGAACTGTGCAACGCCTTCCGGAGTGAACAGGAATACATCCTTACTTTTGAAAGTAAAAAATGGTATTATGGTAAAGAAAAAAGAAATAACTATTCGCTCCGGCGCGGCTGAATATCTGTCCTATGTCGCTTCCGTAGGCGACAAGCCATTGAATGTGGAGTTGCGGTATGAAGATGAGAACATTTGGCTGACCCAGCGATTAATGGCTGAATTATATGGCGTTGATGTGCGAACGATAAATGATCATATCCAAAAGATCTGTTCTGATGGTGAATTAAGCCAAGAGGCAACTTTCCGGAATTTTCGGATAGTTCAACAGGAGGGCTCCAGAATGGTTAACCGCAATGTAATTCACTACAACCTTCAAATGATTATTTCTGTTGGCTTTAAGGTCAATAATGAAAGAGCCGTCCAATTTCGCAAGTGGGCAAATTCAATTGTCAAGGAATACACTATTAAAGGCTGGGTCTTGGATGATGTCCGTCTTAAAGAAGGCAGTTTCCTGACGGATAAGTATTTTGATGCCCAGTTGGAGCGAATCCGTGAAATCAGGATGAGTGAGCGCAAATTCTACCAGAAAATCACGGACATCTATGCGACATCGCTCGATTATGACCCGCAGGCTCCGGCAACCATTCGTTTTTACGCCACGGTACAGAATAAACTTCACTATGCCGTTCACGGCCATACGGCAGCAGAACTGATTGTCGAGCGAGCGGATGCCGACAAATCGAATATGGGGCTTACGACCTGGGCAGATGCGCCCGATGGAAAGATTCGCAAATCTGATGTTACGGTGGCAAAGAATTACCTTAGTGAAGACGAGTTGAAGCAATTAAGCAGATTGGTTTCCGCTTATCTTGATTTGGCGGAGAGTATGGCTCTGCGTCATATTCCGATGACGATGGAAGACTGGGAAAACCGTCTCAACGGCTTTTTGACCCTAATGGACCGCGATGTTTTGGCTGACTCCGGCAAGGTGTCGGCAGAAATGGCCCGTATTCACGCAGAAACGGAATGGGAGAAGTTCCGTATCGTCCAAGACCGTCTTTACCAAAGCGATTTTGACCGCTTCCTCCTGCTTGAAGAAGAATCCGCAAAATATGGCACATTGCTGAAATAATGGCCTTGAATTTGGAAAAAATTGTGTTATGGTAGTATCTGTCCTATGTCGCCTCTGTTCTGTTGGCGACAAGCCATTTGCGATACGAGAATGGGAATGTTTGGCCGCCCCGGCGCCGACGGGCTGCACCGGAGAATGAACTGGCCGTCAGGCTGTCGCGCGGTACACCCGGAGGAATTTTGACGAAAGGGTGTTGTTGATTAAATAAAAAGCATTATCTTTGCGTTGGAATCGTCGCAGGGAATTCGCGGGGAAGGGACGACAACCCTCTCAAGGAAACTTGATTCGAGCCCTAAAGTCAGCGTCCCAGGCTGGCTTTATTTTTTTGCAGTAATGCAGTATTTCTACGGGTATTGGAGATTCAAGAAAAAGTAGTACCTTTGTCGAAAGTGATTCAACGGATTCACTGCATACTGGGCTGATGAGTTTTTCATCAGCCTTCAGTTTTATATAGTACCCTTATCTTATTTCCATCAAAAAGTTGATTTCTCGATATCGTGAATCCGTTTCGTATGTATCCCCGTCTTACAGAATCAAGGCTACGGAAAAATGGATGAATGAACGAAAAATGAAGCAAAAATCAGAAAAATGAATACCTTTGCAGACGATCTCTAACTGTTCAACTTTCGTTGGCAAAACTGTTCACTTTTTCGGTGTCAAAAAGGGCATTAGAAGGCACTCTGAAGTAGTAGCGTGAACGGAAAAAGTGGGACGGAAAGTGGGACGAAAACAAAAACCCGCTGATAATCAGCGGGTTACAAGTGGTGCTGGGAATACACCAGAACCATTTCGGCGGGGGCCTTATTGAGCCTGGGATGCGTTTTCGGGGGTAGCGGCTTCGCCTTCGGCGGGAAGCGTCACGGTCGCGTCGGCAGGCGTACTGGGCGTACCGAACTCGGGAAGTTCCCCGGTGGCGTAGTTCTCGACTTCGCCCGTGATGTCGTCTTCCGCCTTGCCGGACTTGCCGGTTGTAAAAGAAGCGACAACCGTAATCACGAAGATGACAATCACCAGGCCCCAGGTGATTTTCTCAAGGATGTCAGCGGTCTGGCGAACGCCGAAAGTCTGGTTGCCGGCCGTGAAGTTGCTGGCCAGGCCGCCGCCCTTGCCGTTCTGCAACAACACGACAATCGTAAGCAGAACGCTGGCAATCAAAGCGATAACCGTAAGGATAATGAATAAGACGTTCATATTTTAACTTTTTAATTGATCAATAAGGGCTGCAAAGTAAGCACTTTTTTCGGGATATACCAAAATTAGTTTTTCATAAATCTCCTTTGCCTGGGCAAAATAGCCCTGGTCGGCATAGATTTGCGCGAGGGTTTCCGTCACGAAATCCAGCGGGGCCGCATCCGCCGGCTGGCTCTCGGATTCCTTGCGGACGACGGCTGGTGCGGGTGCCGTAAAGACAAAATCTTCTTCGCTTTTTGCCTTTTCATATTCTTCGCGCGTAAAAAAGTCCCCTCCGGGCGTCCGCCGGGGCTTGGGCGAAACGGCGGGAGCGGCGGGAACGCCGGCCGGACGGGTCAGGAGCGGGAGGACGAAAGGGCGCAGAACCCCGGGGTCGCTGACATGCATGAAGAGACGGGCCAGTTCTTCACGCGACCAGCCGCCTTCCTCAATCAGACGCCGTCCGAGTTGCAGACGGGCCTCCGCATACCAGGGATAACTGCTCACCAGGCCGGACAACTGCTCCAGGCTGAGTTTTTCCACATTTCTTTCCATCGGCTACCAGTTGGCTACGGCGGCATTGAAGATGTCTTCCACCAGTTTTTCGATGATTTCCTCGCAGAGTGTGGCCTCCACGGCGTCCAGCGAGTTCTGCGAATCGTAATCGGCATAGGCCGAGAAGGATTTGTCCCAGTCATCCTCGCTGTGCTTTCGATTGACAAATGTGGCCTTGACCGTGACGGTCAGACGGTTCTGGGCCGCCACTTCGCCCGCCGTCACCGCCATCGGCTTGACATCGTAACCCGTGATGTCGGCGGAGAGTTCCAGATCTCCGTCTTCCTCCACCTGCTCCAGGCGTGTGAGCCGCTGGAATTTGTCACGCATGGCCTCCGTCAGCGCATTGCTGAGCGAAGGATTGACCCGCAAGGCTTTGTATTCGAAATAGTGGATGGCGACGGTCTGCACGTCGGGCTGGATGGAAGTGCCGGTAAACGAATAGATACCGCAGGAGACGGCCAGCAAGGCCGTCACCGTCAGCATCCACCAGCGCAGGCGTATCATCCGTTTTTCTTCCATATTCCCAACTTGATCATTTTGTCCAGTTTGCGATAGACGGTACGCTCGGAAATGCCCAGTTCGCGGGCCACCTTGCTGCGATTGTCCCCGTTGCGGAGCATCGACTCCCGGATGGCCTGGAAACTCTTGTCTTCAAGAGTCTGCGGTCCGTCTTCGGCCTGCACGGCGGCTTCCTGTACGACGATCGGCTCTTCCTGCACCTGCTCTTCCGGCTCCAGTCCGTTGTCCGTAAAAGTGGAAGCGGAGCGCGCAGACAAAGGATCGGGCCGGGATGGAAGGGCCGGCAAGGCGGACTCCGCCGCACGGGTGCCACGCTCCAAAGCGGAAACGCTCTTTTTGAGTTGTTCCACCTCCTGTTTGAGGGTCAGGATGGAACGGATCAGCATCTCACGGTCGCCCGGGCTGAAACTGCTTTCCGGCCCGTCCACGACAGCCGGGATGAACTGGCCGTCATCGGCCGGCATGTAGCCGGCGAGTTTGTTGCTGGTCAGCAGGATGCGCTCTTCCCTGGAAGCCGGCGAGACGGGATAGGACTCCATCGTACAGACCCGGTTGGCGACGCTGATGAGTTCGCGCACATTGCCCGGCCAGCGATAGTTTTTGAGCAGGGCCTCCGCATCCCGGGTGAGGGAGAGGGAACGATAATTGTTCCGCGCCGCGAAGTCCAGACAGAACTGCCTGAACAGCAACGGAATGTCATCAGGACGGTCCCGCAGCGCAGGAATCTTCAGCGTGATGGTATTGAGGCGGTAATAGAGGTCGAGGCGGAATTTGCCCCGGCTGATGGCCACACCCATGTCCATGTTGGTGGCCGCGATGATGCGCACATCCGTCCGCTGTACTTTGGAGGAGCCGACGCGCATAAATTCGCCCTGTTGCAGCACACGCAGCAACTGCGCCTGGGTATCTTTGGGCAATTCGCCGATTTCGTCCAGGAAGATCGTACCGCCGTCCGCCTCCTCAAACCAGCCCTTGCGCGTCTCCACCGCCCCGGTGAAAGAGCCTCTTTCGTGACCGAACAATTCGCTGTTGACGGTCCCTGTCGGGATGGCACCGCAGTTGACGGGCAGAAATTTACGGCTCTTGCGGTTGCTGAAATCATGGATCAGGCGGGAAAATACATCCTTTCCGACACCGCTCTCGCCCACGATCAGGACCGGCAGGTCGGTCTTGGCGACGCTCAAGGCCGTCCGGATGGCCATATCCAGTTCCTCCGCATTGCCGACGATGCCGTAACGGTTTTTAATACTCTTAATGTCGATATCCAGAAGCGCCATTTTGCCTTTTTCAATGAAAGTCTCGCAAAGATAGCAATAAAATTTGCCATAAAATATGTTTTTTGTAAAATATTCCTTAACTTTGCACGCTGATAGAGTGAATATAAACCAATTTAATTAATTGAATAATGAAAGGAATCAAACTTTTTACCGCAGCGGTCCTCGGATTTGCGATGATTGCCTGCAGCAACCCCAAGAAGATGGCCGAACAAGCCGAAAACGTGCTTGTCGCATGCCAGCCCGAAACCCTCGAAGTGGTCGCCGGCAAAGTGGATGTCAAAGTGGATGTCACCTACCCGGCCGATTATTTCCTTCCCGATGTTTACCTGAAGGTCACCCCCGTCGTCGTCTATGAGGGCGGCGAGTACAAACTTCCCGAACTCACCTATCAGGGTGAGAAAGTGCAGGACAACTTCAAAGTCGTCCCCAGCGCCGGCGGCGTCGTCAGCGAGAACCTCTCCTTCGACTTCCAGCCCGGCATGGAAAAATGCTATCTGGAACTCCGCGGTGTCGTCTCCAAGGGCAACCAGTCCGTGGATGTGCCCAGCAAGAAGGCCGCCGACGGCTGCAACACCACCTACATGCTCGTCAAGAAATGCGGACAGATCGACTACAAAGCCGACAACTATCAGGAAGTCCTTTATGAGAACCCCGAAGCCCAGATCCTCTACACCATCGGCTCCTCCGAGGTCCGCGGTTCCCAGTTGCGCGGCAAGAGCGTGAAAGATTTCCAGGCTGCCCTCAAAGAGGCCAAGGAGAATGAGCGCAAGACCGTCACCGGTGTCGATGTCGTCGCTTACGCTTCTCCCGACGGTGGCGAGGAACTCAACGCCAAACTCTCCGACAAGCGTTCCGGCAGCGCCAACAAGGCCTTCGGCAAAGTGGTCAAGGACAAAGATGTGGCCGCCGGTGATGTCAAGAGCGTCGGTCAGGACTGGGAAGGTTTCCAGGAACTGGTCGCCGAGTCCAACATCGAGGACAAGGACCTGATTCTCCGCGTACTCTCCATGTACAGCGATCCCGCCGTCCGTGAGAAAGAGATCAAGAACATGTCCGCCGTTTACAAATCCCTCGCCAAGCAGGTTCTCCCCGAACTGCGCCGCGCCCGTTTCATCGCGACCGTCGAGAACAAGAATTTCACCGCCGAAGAACTCGCCACCCTCGTGGAAGAGAACATTGACGTGCTTGACGAAGAGGCTCTGCTCCGCGCCGCTTCCCTGAAAGAGAAAGACGCCGACAAGGTCGCCATCTATCGCAAGGCCGTCGAGAAATTCTCCAGCGCCCGTGCCCAGTACAACCTCGCCGTCGCCCTCTACAAGAGCGGTGACAAGGCTGCCGCCAAAGCCGAACTGGACAAATGCACCAAAGACGCCGATGTCAACAACTTCTATGGCGTGATCGCCCTCGGCGAGAATGACATTGCAGGTGCTGCGAGCTGCTTCGCCGCCTCCGGCAACGCCACTTCCAAGAAGAACGCCGCCATCGTGGACATCCTCACCGGCAAATACACCGCCGCCGCGTCCAAACTCTCCGGCGAGAAAGGCTTCAACGCCGCGCTGGCCGCCGTCCTCGTCGGCAAGTACACCGAGGCCAAAGATGCGCTGAGTTGCTGCGGCAAGTGCGAGTGCCCGAAGTGCGCTTATCTGTCCGCCGTCATCGCCGCCCGCCAGGGCAAGGCTGACGAGGTCAAAGCCGCACTCGAGAAAGTCGCCGGAAACGCCGAACTCGCCGCCCGTGCCGCCAAGGACATCGAGTTTGCCAAGTTCAACTAAAATCTTGAACATATATCGTACGACAGGATGGCCTGACGGTCATCCTGTCATTTTTTGTAACGGTCCTTATTTTCCGCTGAAAAATAGCGGAAAAGTCAGAAAAATATTGTAAATTTGCGCCCTTATTGGACTATTATATTAAAGTATGTATAACTATGCAAAGTAAAGGTGCAATCAAGTTGGTGGCGGTCCTGCTCATTCTGGCCTGCTGCTGGCAATTGTCTTTCACCCTCGTCAGCAAGATTGTCGAAGGGAAGGCCGATGACAAGGCCGAAGCGGCGGTACTTGCAGCACAGGCTGACAGTGTCGCATTTTCCAAGGTCGCGGAAGCCGACCAGGCTTACTACCTGGACGATGTCCGCAAACAGGCGAAGGCCCATTATTTGGACTCCGTCTCCGCACGGAATGTGTATTTCGGGTACACCTACAAGTCCGTCAAGGAAAAGGAAATCAACCTGGGTCTGGACCTCAAGGGCGGTATGAACGTGATGCTGCAAGTGCAGTTGGAGGATCTGGTGAAAGCCATCTCCGACGACAACCGCAGCCCGGAATTTCTCGCCTCCGTCGAGGCCGCCAGGAAAAACAGCGTCAATTCCGCCAAGGATTTCATCACCCTCTTCGGCGAAGCCTGGCAGCAGAATGCCAACGGGCGCCGCCTGAGCGAAATTTTCGGCACCTACGAGATGCGTGAGAAGGTACACCCCGAGTCCACCGACGAACAGGTCATCGAGGTCATCCGCAAGGAGGCCGAGAGCGCGGTGAACAACTCGTTCAATGTCCTGCGCAACCGTATCGACCGTTTCGGCGTGACGCAGCCCAGCATCCAGAAAATCGGCAACACCGGCCGCATCCTCGTGGAACTTCCGGGCGTGAAGGAGCCCGAGCGCGTGCGCAAACTCCTCCAGGGTACCGCCTCGCTCGAATTCTGGGCCACCTACGAGAACTCCGAAATCTATCCCTTCCTCGTCGAGGCCAACAACCTGATCGCCGAACTGGAAGGCGTCAATGAGGTCGAAGAAGCCCCTGTCGCGGCGACGGATACGCTGGCCGCACAGTTGGAGGGCGAAGATGCCGCCGGCCTGGCGAAGTTCAAGAAGCAGAATCCGCTCTTCGCCGTCCTCAGCCCCAATTCCTATCAGGGCGGGCTGGGCAAAGGCGCCTGCATCGGTTATGCCAACTACTCCGACACCGCCCGGATCAACCGCTACCTGGCCATGCCCCAGGTACAGGCTCTCTTCCCGGCTGAGTTCAAGGCCATGTGGACGGTCAAACCCTCCCAGTATATTTCCGGAGACAACACCTACGAACTCGTCGCCATCCGCTCCACCACGGTGGACGGCAAAGCGCCCCTTGACGGCGATGTCGTCACCGATGCCCGCGTCAACTTCGGCAATGGCCGGGGCGGCAATCCCGACGTGTCCATGACCATGAATGCGGAGGGCGCCAACATCTGGGCCCAGATGACCAAGGACAACATCGGCCGTCAGATTGCCATCG
>CAMNQO010000038.1 GCA_946549475.1 uncultured Bacteroidales bacterium | reverse complement strand
TGCGTTTTACTGCCGTCGGGTGCAATATCCCGGCCGTTTTCTGAAATATACCACAGGCCGTCGCCCAACGGGCAGAGCCCTGTACTCCCCCAGCGGAAATACCAGTTTTGAAGCGGCGCCGCCAGGATCTGCACCTTGTTTTTCTGATAAGGAACGCCGTCAAGATACCCTTTGACAGGCTTTTGGGACAAAGAAAAGGCAAAGAGGTCATAATTGGGCCATGCGGGTTTCTTGCCCTTATAGACCGCCATGAACATCAATCCGGTATGGGCATCATAGGCGAGGTTCTGCACGCCCCAGGAGGTATTGCCTGTCTTGACAAAAAAGCGTTCGGGCTTGCTGTTCCATTTCCCCAGGGGATAACGCAGCAGCACTTGATAATCATTGTCCTCGCGCCCGACATCGCCATAAATGCCGTATGCGACATACAGATAGCGCCGGGTATCACGCCCGAAGCCGGGCGCCACGCTCACGCCGTCAATGCCGGAACAGGCATAACGATGCTGCCATACCCGGCCGCCGGCTTCCACCTGCGCCGCATAGTCTTCGATGGCAGGCTGGATGGGAATCCGGCGGATGGCATCTTCCTGCGGCACATTCAGTCCCGTGACGGCGTCCACATCGATTTCCGCCACATAAAAGGAGGACTCCGTATAAGCCTTCTCTCCCAATCCGTCCGAAATGCTGGTCCCGATGACATCGTCTTTACACTCCAGGGAGGCATAGACCTTCCGGGAAACGGGGTCGAAAGTCATCGCGCCCAGATGTCCGTGGATCCGGTCGATGCTGCCGAGGATGACCCCCAGCGAATCGGTGACGACAAAACGCGTGGTAAAGGAAAGGTACAGTCGCGAACGTGCGGCGTCCCATGTAATCCCCTGCACATGGCGCTGCTGGCCGGCCACCCGGATGACGGACGGCAGTCCGCTATCCCGGGCCTGGAGGAGGAAGGGGAAAAAGAGACCGGACAAAACCGGCAGCAGTGCTTTGAAAACAATCTTCGGAACGCTCATGATACGATGACGATTAACGGCGGGGATGATGGGTAAGGATATCCCGCTGCCAGGTACTGGAATCTATGTGGGTATATATCTCCGTAGTCAGGATGCTTTCATGCCCGAGCATCTCCTGCACGATGCGCAAGTCCGCCCCGTTTTCCACCAGGTGCGTCGCAAAACTGTGGCGCAGCGTGTGGGGGGAAATCTCCTTGCGGATGCCCGCCCGCAGAGCCTGGGTCTTGATCATCTTGAAGATGGACACGCGGCTCAAGCCTTTGCCGGAACGGTTGTGAAAAATCAGGTCGTCCATCAGGGCATCGCCCGTGGAAGGACGGACGGACAGATAGGCCTCGATGGCCTCCAGCGCCGGCTCACCGACGGGCACGAGCCTTTGCTTGTCCCCCTTTCCCACCACGCGCACGAAAGCCTCTTTGGCAAAAACATCCGAACGCTTCAACGCCGCAGCCTCGCTGACCCGCAGGCCACAGCCGTAGAGCACCTCCAGCAACGCCCTGTCACGCAAACCTGTCAGCGTAGAAACATCGGCCGACTCCATGAGCGCCTCTACCTCTTCCACGGACAAGACCGAAGGGATATAGCGGCCGAGTTTGGGCATATCCACGCCGTCACAGGGATTGACGGGAACCAGGTTTTCCTGCACCGCCCATGCATAAAAAGAACGCAAGGCGCTCAACAGGCGGGCCTGCGAGCGCTTGGACAAGTCGCTTCTTTCTTTGAAATAAGCCTGGATATCGTCAGGCGTTACGGCGAGCGGACCGCTGCCGGTCTCCTCCGCCCATGCGAGAAAAGCCTTTGTGTCGCGCAGATAGGCCGCTGCCGTATTCTGCGACAGCGCCCTCTCTATCTTTAAATAATAGGCATATTGCTCCGTCAGCGACATTACAGCGTCTTGTACTGCTTGCCGTAGCGCAGCGACTGGCTGAGGAAGTCTTCGTCGTAAGTGACCTGATAATCCACGATCTCGCCCTCCCGGTACACAGGCACGATCTCCGGATTGACAAAACCGCCGTAGGGCTTGAGATTCAGGGAGGCATACCGCTCCAGGACCTCGCGGTGAATCTCGGGGTCGATTTTCACGGCATAGGTCTCGACCAGGGCTTTGCCGGCCTCATAATCTCCCTCGGACTTGATGCGCTGGACTTCGGCCAGCAGTTCGGCGAAGAGTTGGCGCAATATCTCATAGTCATTGACGACAAAATAGGTCTTGCCGTCCTTGACCTTCTTCTCGATGACATCCATCGGCCGGCAGCCCTCTTCATCGCAGATATGGGCCTCTCCCAGACCGTGCTCATAGCACCATTTGGCGATGAGCAGGCGGTTCTGCATGTGGGCTTCGGTATTGTCGCGTCCCAGTTCCACACGGGAGAACTGGGTCATCAGACCATTGCGGATATAACTGGCATACTGGGCCTTGTAGGCATCGTAATCCGGAAGGATGCCCAGTTCGACGAGTTTCTCGTCGCCCAGGTAGTAGAGTCCGAACAAATCCGCGCGGGCCTCCTCCAGACAGGAAGCATATTCACCCAGGGCCCCGGAAGGGGTACCGGGCAGCAACTGACCGCTGCCGTGGCCGAGACATTCGTGCAAATCCGTGTGGATTTCACTCGTCAGATTGCCGTATTTCTTGACCAACGCCACTTCGTTTTCATCGTAGGCAAACTCGCTCAGGGTACTTTTCGGTGCCTCTTCGGCGGCCAGATCGTAGGCTCGCGTGATATTGGAAATCGTCACGGACTTGGAGCCATATTCCTTCCGGATCCAGTCGGCATTGGGCAGATTGACGCCGATGGGCGTCGGAGGATAACAGTCGCCGGCAAGCACTGCGGCATTGATGACCTTGGCGACGATGCCTTTGACCGCTTTTTTCTTGAAACGGGGATCGACCGGGGAATTGTCCTCAAACCATTGGGCATGGGCCGAAATGGTCTCCGTACGACGGGAAGCCTCAAAATCTTTGATCTCAACGATACTCTCCCAGGTAGCCTTGCGCCCGAGGGGGTCCTCGTAATCTTCGATAAAGCCGTGAATCAAGTCGATGGCTCCCTCTTTTTCCTGGACCCAGGCGACATTGAAGTCATCCCACAATTTCAAGTCGCCGGTCTTATAATAGGCAATCAACAGGGCGAGATACTCCTTCTGGGCATCATTTTCGGCATATTGCGAAGCCAGTTCCAACTCTTCCACCATCTTCCGGATGGCCGGACCGTAAGGGCTGTCGATGTTCCAGACCTGTTCATAAATCCGGCCGTTTTCCTTGACCAGCGTGCTGTTCAGGCCGTAGGAAAGCGGTCTGGGATCGTCTTTGCGGGCCATTTTTGCATAGAAAGCGTCCACTTCTTCCCGCGTCAGTCCGCCCTGGTAGAAATTGACGGAAGACGCCGCCACGATGTCCTTGGAAGTGTCCGTACAACGGCGCTGGAGCAGGAAATCCGTATCGTACATCACCTTGATCAGCATATCAATGTCCTCCACGCCGGACGCGGAGAGGAGTTCCTTCATATAATCGGAAGAGCAGGCGGGATAAAATTTATCCTGGGCATAATGATGATGGATGCCGCTGGCAAAAAACACACGCTTGGCATAGACCGTGAAGTCGTCCCAATCTTTTCCCTTGCGTGCTCCCGGATAGTCCTCAAAGACCTTCTCGATGGCGTGGCGCACCTGCAGGCCGTAGGCACAGTGCTGGTCCCAGAAGATATCCCGTCCCCATTTGGCGGACTCCGCCAGGTGATAGACGAACTGCTTCTGGCGGAAACTCAGACTGTCCCACCCTTCGATGCGATAGCGCATAATCTTCACATCGGCAAATTCGTCGATGCAATACTTGAAATCTTTGTTTTTCGGGGTACAACCCACTGCTGACAAAACCATAGCCAAGACCATCCAACAGATTGATACTTTTCTCATAATAATGTATTCTTTTAAGAATGATGCTGCAAATTTCGTAAAATTACGAAAAAAATTCAATATCTTTGTCAAATTATGAGGAAATACCTTTCATATCTGCTGACGCTCACCTTGTTGCTTGCCTGCCAGAAAGAGCCGCTCCAGGAATTCCAATTCTCGGGGGAAACCCTCATCCTGTTCTACACCTGCGGCCACGACAACGGCCTGGACAGAAACATCACGGGCAACCTGAATGAAATCCTGGAAGGCTCCCTCCCCTCCATCGACTCCCAGAGCGAGGTCGTGCTTTTCCTGCAGCACGCAAACGGCAGCGCTCCCAGACTGCTGCGGCTGGGCGCGGGACAGGGCGGCAAGAACACCTCCCGCGAGATTCATCCGGAGGAGATGCGGTCCTGGGACAAAAACAGCGTGAGCATATCCTCCGACACCCTGGCGCAGGTACTGAACTACATTTCCCGCCAGTACACGGCCCGGCACAATTATCTGGTCCTGTCCTCGCACGGAACGGGCTGGCTGCCGGCCGGAACTTACGATGCCAGCAGCGCCTATACTTATAAGGAAAATACTTTCGGACAGGATTTGCAGGGCGGACGAGTCGTCTATGAGATGGGCATCCGCCAGATGGCGGGACGCCTCCCGATGCACTTCGACGCCATCCTTTTCGACGCCTGCCTGATGGGAGGGATCGAAGTCGCCTACGAGTTCCGGGACAAATGCCGCATCATGGGCTTCTCCCCCACCGAAATCCTCGCTCACGGCATGTACTACCAGACCATGTGCAGCCACCTGCTCGCCGGCGATGTGCTCTCCGTCGCGCAGGACTACATGAAGTATTATCGCAACCGCAGCGGCCTGCGTTCCGCCACCTACACCCTCGTGGACTGCGGGCGCCTGGACGGACTTGCGGATGCCTGCAGGACCATATTCACCGGACACAGGGAAGAGATGGAGACCATCCAGCCCGCCCTGATCCAAGGATATTTCCGGGAAGACCACCCCTGGTATTTCGACCTCCGGGATGTCGCCGTCCACCTGCAGGCGACGGACGGGGAACTCGACGCCTTGGACAAGGCCCTCGGACAGGCTGTCCTGTTTGCCGACCACACGGATTATTTCCTGGGATTGAAACTCGAAAACTGCTGCGGATTGAGCACCTATCTTCCCGCCTGCGGCAACCGGTCCCTGAATACCTACTACCGTCCCTACAAATGGAATCAAGATACGCAGTATCTGGAATAATCCTTTGTGTTTTGAAAAATTTATCCTAACTTTGCAGCCGCTTAAAAGCCAACGGGCTTTTGGTGCAATGGGGTCTCTGATACAAGAGACTGAGTAACACATTTTAATTATTTCATACCATGAAACACATTTCCCTGAACGGAACCATCCGTGAAGCCGCCGGAAAAGCCGCTGTCAAAGCCATCCGCAAAGCCGGTCTCGTCCCTTGCAACCTCTATGGTCTGGGGATGGACAACATCCTCTTCACCGTGGATGCCAAAGAATTGAAAAGCCTCACCCACACCCCCAGTTCCCACATCGTGGACCTCAATCTGTCCGATGGACGGAAACAGACGGCCGTCCTGCACGAAGCCCAGTGGCATCCCGTCACCGACGAGGCCCTGCACATGGATTTCCTCGCCGTCAGCGCAGACAAACCTGTCGTCATGGATGTTCCCGTCCAAGTCAGCGGTCACTCCGAGGGTGTCAAACTCGGTGGTAAACTCAATGTAGCCGTCCGCAAAATCCGTGTATGCGCCCTGATGGACAAACTTCCCGATGTCATCGACGTGGATGTCACGCCCCTGCAGATCGGCGGCCAGATCGTAGCCGGCGACCTCAACATCGACGGCGTGAGCGTCGTTTCCCCCAAGACGACCATCATCTGCTCCGTCCTCGCGACGCGGGCGTCCCAACAGGAACAAGCCGCGGCTGCTGAGTAGTCATGTCGAACTTCCTCGTAGCAGGACTGGGCAACATCGGTCCGGAATACGAAAAGACCCGTCACAACATGGGATTTATGGTATTGGATGCCTGGGCAAAGGCATCCGATACTTTTTTTACCGTCGGCAAACTGGGCAGTACCGCGCAGGTCAGATGGCGCGGACGGAACATCACCCTGCTCAAGCCCTCGACCTACATGAATCTCAGTGGAAAGGCCGTCCGCTACTGGTTGCAGCAACTGAATCTCGGACCGCAGCAGTTGGTCGTCGTCTCGGATGATCTCAATCTCCCCTTCGGCACCACACGGATGCGGAGAAACGGCAGCGACGGCGGACACAACGGGCTGAAGAGCATCAACGAGATGCTGGGAACTACGGAATATGCCCGTGTACGCCTGGGCATCGGCAACGATTATGCGCGGGGCGGACAGATCGATTTCGTGCTGGGGGATCTGAGCGAAGAAGAGTTGAAGGCCGTTCCCGAGTTGGCCGGCCGGGTCATCGCCGGGATCCAGTCATTCTGCTTTGAAGGCATTGATAAAGCGATGAATATCGTCAACTCGGCTCCCAAAAAGCCGGAAAATTAGGTTTTTTTGCGTTTTTTTTGCAAAAAAAGCAATTTTTTTTTGTTTTTATCGTGATATTCATTACCTTGCACTGGAATTTGAAAGAACACAGTTGTTTAACCCACTAATATTTCAAAAAAATGAAAGCGCTTGTTGAAAAAATCAAAGTCGAAATCGACGAGTTCGTTGCCAATGCTGACGCTCAGGTCGTTAAGGGTAACAAGGCTGCCGGTGCCCGCGCCCGCAAAGCCGCTTTGAACCTGATGAAGGACCTTAAAGAGTTCCGCAAAGTTTCCGTCGAAGCTTCCAAGAACTAATCCGAATCAGATTCGACAAAAACAGAGGACCGGCCCGACCGCCGGTCCTCTGTTTTTGTCATTCACCCCGAAGACGAAGGGCGATATTCTGACTGGAAGACCAGAAATAATACACGCCGTCCGCGATTTTCATCAATTGGAAAGTGACATTCTTCAGCGACTGCAAATCCGTGCGCGTCGTCCATTCCAGACTGGCAGAGAAGGTGTCCCCTTCCGCAAGCCGGGCGCCCTTGCAATCCAGCCTGAGCCAATCGGAGAGATTGTCATCAAAAATCATGAACACCCGGGTCGCGGGACTATAGGACCACTGACAAGTGTTTTCATTGAAAGCGAACAAGACTTCGCCGCCACGGACGGCATAGATGCCCCCTTCATCCAGAAAACGATCCCGGAGCGTGACATTCTCCCGCACACAGGACAGGAGTACGCATAGAAAAGAAAAACAGATTACGAGCCGCTTCATCGGACATTGATTTGTTTGGATATAACAGCCTCCTCCCCTTCCTTGCTGCGCATGACGGCTTTGAGCAGCCCGGACTTTCCGGGTACAAAGTAAGCGCTGCCGCCCACTCCGACCGCCTTTCCGTCAAAATACCATTCGATGGATTCGGCGTCCAAGGCATTGACCAGACGCAACGGAAGGGCGGAACGGACGGTAAAACTGCCGTCCGTATTGCGCTCGACATTCTTGAAAGAGATAAACGGAGTGCCGCTCCCTACGCTCTTTCTCACCGTGGCCGCAACATTCGTGTAAACCTTGCCGTTCAAATCATCATCGGTATAGTAAATCTCGGTTTTATAGGTGCTTTGCGGCTTCAGGCCGTCGAAAACGACAGCATATTTGCCCGGTGCGTAAGGAGCGATTTCCTGCTCTTCCGCCACAGTGCCGCCATAGGCTCCGAATCGGACGATACATTTTGCATCGGTAGCGAAGCCCAGATCCCAGGAATAAATCTGACAATCCTGCAAGGAGAGCGTCTCGACCCTATTCTCCGTCACACAGGGGGGAAGATCCGTCCGGCTCACGGTGAAGCAGACGGCCTTGCCGTCCATCCGGATATGGGTCAGGACCAAGTCGGACCCCTGGCCGCTGCGATAGACAAAACCGTTCGCTGCAGAAAAAGTGGCGCCCCCTTCCGGAAAGAAGGCCCGGTGGACATTTTTCTTCATGGTCCCTGCAATATAACTTTTATAGGGTATTCCAAGAGGCAACGAGGGATCCGCCGGGACCAGATAACCGCACTGGAAGTTTACATTGGCATTGACTTCATTGTAAACCCAGCGTTCCCACGCAGCCAGGGGTTGCCCGTCCTTATAATATGGGGATACACCCGTCAGGTTGTCGGAAACATCCACATGATAGACCAGCAGTCCCCGTCCGCCGATATACTTGTCCCATCCGGCGGTATTGTCCCGACATTCAAAAAAGAAAAATTCATCTTCCACATCGGTCGGGGCATAATAGACGGTGCCTCCCTCCGAAATCGGCTCCAGGCGATACTCTCCTTCCGTCAGGAGGACCGGATAGGGAAACACCGGGCCGGGAACTATACCCCATTCATTGATGATGAAACGGTCCATCGCGTTGTAATTGGGAGGGGTGTTGCCGAAGTTGTTGTCATTGCCTCCGTCCATCAGAGCCGTAACATTGCGACATCCGGCTCCGCACAGGTTGGAATCCTCATTGTAGTCGGTGTCGTAGAGATCCACCAGCCCCAGAGGATGGCTGAATTCGTGGCAGAAGGTGCCGATAGAAGCGAGCCAGGTCTTATGGTCCGCACGATACTCCAATTCCGAAGTACAGGCATAACGGTCCAAAATCTTACCATCCAGGGTGACCGTGTGTTTACCACCGGAATGGACATACCAGGAATGGGGCCATATCGAATTTTCAGTACCGCCTGCCGCCTCGTTGCAGCCGGCGTAGAACACGAAAACATTATCAACAAAGCCATCGCCATCTGCATCATACAGCGAAAAATCCACATCTTCATCCGCCATCTGACAGACCTCTGCAATCATCAGATGGGGGTTTTTATCCTGTCCCGTCTGGGAATCATTCGCCCCGTACCAGGCTTGCGATTTGGACAACTTGTAAGGACCGGCCACCTGGAACTCAAAAGTGACCTTATCTCCAAACTGCGAGGCAAAGTATTCACGGGCACATCCTTCCGCCCCCAGATAGGAATACCCTTCCTGATTGAGCAGATTGTCAAAATCCTGTCGGGAATAGCGGAATGTCGTATCCCGGAACTCCGCCAGGAGCACAAGTCCGCGCACAAGAGCAGGAGAGCCGGATCCGTCCTGCTCCGGGGAAAGGCCGGCACGCGTGGCTTCTCTCTTCTTGAACGATTTTCTCCGGACAGGCGGGCAGAGTGCCTTTTTGGCGCGGGCGGCATGCTTGAGGGCTTGCGGGACCTCGGTTACAAAGGACACAGCCCCTTTTCCGGCTTTTCCCACACGCACGCCCGTAGAGATAAAACGGTTGTCGGCGTCAAAGGCTGCGTAGCACCACCATCCGTCTTCTTGCCGGACGAGGATGGCGCCGTCCTGATCGACGGCATAGTGCAGGTACTGATCCCCCACCATTCTCCCGATAAAGCGGCTGCCGTCCGGCTGGGTGAAAGGAATCTCCCGCATCGGTGCCCGGCGGGCCGGCAGGCTTGTCGGGGCAAGCAGCATGAAAGCCTGCAGAAGGAAAAAGAAGAAATATTTGTGTGCGCAACACATAGTTTAGGTCTGACCGACAAATATACTGCCAAAACGAAAGAAAAACAAATTTTCGTTCAGGCTTGACAACAAAGAACAAGGGAACGCCGAACTTCACAGCTTCGCGTCCCCTTTTTAGCGTGTACTAAAACCTAAACCACTTATAAGGATGCAGGTCTCAGCGAAAATGTTGCATCATCCTGAAAAACAGGCGCAGCGACGAGCGTTCCTTTAGAACGACAGGGCAATCTGGATGAAATCGTCGGCCTTGAGGGCGGCGCCGCCGATCAGACCGCCGTCGATGTCGGGCTGGGCAAACAGCTCCTTGGCGTTGGAAGGCTTGCAACTGCCGCCATAGAGGATGGTCATATCGTCCGCCACGCCGGCGCCGAACTTGTCGGCGACCACCTTGCGGATGAAGGCGTGGATTTCCTCGGCCTGCTCCGCCGTAGCGGTCTTGCCGGTACCGATGGCCCAGACGGGCTCGTAGGCGATGACGATATTCTTCATATCCTCTGCGGTAAACTGATACAGGACGCTCTCGGTCTGGGTCTTGCAGACATCGAAATGCTTGCCGGCCTCGCGCTCTTCGAGGTTTTCACCGACGCAGAGAATCACCTTCAGGCCGTTGGCGAGGGCGAGCCGGGTCTTCTCGACCAACTTGGCATCGGTCTCGCCATAGTACTGACGGCGCTCGGAGTGGCCGAGGATGGTGTACTCGCAACCGGCGGAGACCAGCATATTGGCGGCCACTTCACCAGTATAGGCACCTTTCTCCTTGTCGGCGCAGTTCTCGGCGGAAAGGCTGACGGCGCTGCCCTTGACGACCTCGGCGACCGGGCAGAGGTGGGTGTAAGGGGTGGCGATGATCAGTTTGACATCGGCGGGCACTTCGGTGCTTTTCGCGACCACGGCCTTGGCCAGTTCGACTCCTTCAGGAACGGTGGTGTTCATTTTCCAGTTTCCTGCGACAATGTTCTTTCTCATAATCTTATTGGTTTGTTTGATACTATTTTCTACTTAAAATCCGGCAAAGATACCTATTTTTTTTGGTTTCGCGGATTAAAATTCACATCTTTGCACTTGCTTTTTGAAACACGAACCACTGTATATATTATTAAGGTATCTAAAGATGAAGAATTTTGTTGAAGAGCTCAAATGGAGAGGGATGATCCAGGACATCATGCCCGGGACGGAGGAGAAACTGATGGAAGGCCCGCAGGCGGCGTATGTCGGCATCGACCCCACCGCCGACTCCCTGCACATCGGCCACATGGTGAGCATCATGATACTCAAACACTTCCAGCGGTGCGGCCACAAGCCCATCGCCCTGGTCGGCGGTGCCACCGGCATGATCGGCGATCCCTCGATGAAGTCCCAGGAGCGCAACCTGCTGGACGAAGCCACGCTCAATCACAATGTCGCCGGCATCAAGGCCCAGCTCAGCCGCTTCCTGGATTTCGATTCGGACGCTTCCAACCGGGCGGAACTGGTCAACAACTACGAGTGGATGAAGGACTACAGTTTCCTGAATTTCATCCGCGACATCGGCAAGCACATCACCGTCAATTATATGATGGCCAAGGATTCGGTCAAGAAGCGCCTGTCCCGCGATTCTTCGGAGGGCATGTCCTTCACCGAATTCAGTTACCAACTGCTGCAGGGCTATGATTTCCTCTATCTCTACCAGCACAAGGACTGCGTGCTGCAGATGGGCGGCAGCGACCAGTGGGGCAACATCACCACCGGTTCCGAACTCATCCGCCGGATGACGGGCGGAGAAGCGTTCGCCCTCACCTGCCCGCTCATCCGCAAGGCGGACGGGACCAAGTTCGGCAAGACGGAAAAAGGCAATATCTGGCTCGATCCCGAGAAGACCTCGCCCTACGAGTTCTATCAGTTCTGGCTCAATGTGAGCGACGAGGACGCCGAGCGCTATATCAAAATCTTCACCCTGCTCGGACGGGAGGAAATCGAAGGCGCCATCGCCGCCCACCGGGAAGCGCCCGAGCGCCGGGAACTCCAGAAACTGCTGGCCCGGGAAATCACCGTGATGGTCCACGGGCAGCAGGAAT
>CAMNQO010000037.1 GCA_946549475.1 uncultured Bacteroidales bacterium | reverse complement strand
AACAAATGATCAAACAGTACGAAACCGTTTTCATTGCAACTCCCGTTTTGTCTGAGGCCCAGATGAAGGAAGCGGTTGCCAAGTACACGGATCTGATCACCTCCAACGGAGGAGAAATCGTGTACCAGGAAGACTGGGGGAGGAAGGAACTCGCTTATCCTATCCAGAAAAAGACCTCAGGATTTTATCACCTTATCGAGTTCAAGGCCGATACCCGGTTTATCGACACCCTTGAGACCCAGTATCGCCGTGACGAGCGCATCATCCGCTTCCTCACCTTTGCGATGGACAAAGACGCCGTGGCCTACGCCGAAAAGAGAAGGGCCGGCAAACAAGCCGAATAAAAAGGAGGACAAGATTATGGCACAAAACAACGAAATACGCTATCTGAACCCTCCCACAGTAGAGGTTCGCAAGAAAAAATACTGCCGCTTCAAAAAAGCCGGCATCAAATATGTCGATTACAAGGATCCCGAATTCCTCAAGAAGTTCCTCAACGAGCAGGGCAAGATTCTCCCCCGCCGCATCACCGGAACTTCGCTCAAATTCCAGCGGAAAGTCGCCCAGGCCGTCAAGCGTGCCCGCCATCTCGGTCTGCTTCCTTATGTAACCGACCTTATGAAGTAGGAGGAAAGCGTTATGGAGATTATTTTGAAAAAAGATGTTGCCAACCTCGGCAACGCCGACGAAATCGTCAATGTCAAGAGCGGTTATGCCGTCAACTATCTGATTCCCCAGGGTTACGCCATCCTCGCTACCGCCTCCGCCAAGAAGGTGCTCGCCGAGAACATCCGTCAGCGTGCCCACAAGGAAGCCAAACTCGTTGCCGACGCCGAAGCGCTCGCCGCCAGACTCGCCGATGTGACGGTGCAGATTGCGGCCAAGGTCAGCGAAAGCGGCAAACTCTTCGGTGCCGTGACGACCGCCCAGGTCGCCGAGGCGCTTGCCGGCAAGGGCTTTGAAATTGACAAGAAAAACATCACCCTCGAAGCCGTGAAAGAACTCGGCACCTTCGAGGCTTCCGTCAAATGCTACAAGAGCGTCAAAGGAAGCGTCAAAGTCGAGGTCGTTGCTGAATAAAAATGTTGGGGCTGTTTTGGTTTTGACAGCGCTGATATCGGACAGTAAGCACGCCGGGCGTGGGAGCCTTGCCCGTTAATCTCAGACTCCGCATTTTTTAGTTGCCAACAACAACTATGCACTCGCTGCTTAATCAACGGAGTTGATAAGGCTTAATCGGGCCAGCCAAGGCTGCCGGTCTGACGAGTATCCCGCCACGCTTTAGGCCGGTTATGCGCGGTATATGGGGTATCATCCAAACCGGATGCACAGGGCGGATGCCTCTGCCGTCCTGCCAAGATTCAGGGGATAAGCATCGGGTGGCCCGTCTTCCGGCAGCCCGCTGACGAAAAAACAAGGGAGACTAAACGTGTAGAAAGCTGCCTGGTGCGACGTTTGGACGGCGGTTCGAGTCCGCCCAGCTCCACAAAAAACACGCAAGCCGTAATGACTTGCGTGTTTTTTATATTGCAATCGGAAGACTACCGATAGGTGACCGCTGCGCTGTTGAGCCAGACATAACTGTTCGCGCCCCAACTTTTAGCTTCATACTGCAGCGTGGCATTGGAAGCCGTCAGCGTGCCGGAAGCCGAGAGGTCGTACGTCTCGGTAACGGCCGTCCCCTTGGGACCCGTCTGATCGATGACCTTCGTCCCGCCGATTTTGACGGTTACCCCGTTGCGGTTAAGCAACGAAGCCGTCCTGATTTTCACATTGGAGGCCAGCGAGACATTGATGTCGGCCGGGCAATAGAAAGATGCCGTCACCGTCAGATTGCCGGCGGCAGCATTGCCCATCTTGATGCTGTTTCCGTCGCTCGAACACGAAGAACCTTTCGACCAGCAGGAAGTCTTTCCCGGCGTAGAGTCCCGGAAGGGCAGCCCGGTGATATGGAAGGTGCGGGTGGCGTTGCCCGTCACCCCGTCAAAAGTGCAGGTCGCACTCAAAGAATGTTTGGCCCAGTTCTGTCCGGGAATATCGGCCAGCGTGACGGAACGGCCCTCAAAAGCGGTCGCGGCTCCCCCGTCGTAAGAATAGGACCACGAAGCCGTATATTTGCTGTCGCACAGCAAGGCATCGCTGATACCGATGCTGACGGACGGCGCATAGACAGTCCCGGCATCCAAGGAGTTGGCCGTGGAGACATTCCTGGCGCAGCCGTTGCCGCCGGCATAATAGTCATAACTGCAATAGCCGCCGAGACTGACGCCGACCGTCGGAGCCGGTGAAGAAGCCTTCCCCCTCACTTGTTTTACAGCTCCGCTGACAGAGGTATAGGATGCCACGATATCATACTCCCCTTGCGGGAGATAAGTCCAGCCGCCCGCCACGGCCATCTGGCCGGAACTCTCGCTCAGCCGGCGCACGACGCTGCCGTCACGACGGAGTTCCACGCTCCAGGAAGCAATCATGGAAGCAAACTCGTCGCAGACGCCGACCGGGGACAGGACGGCCGAAGAGCCGGTGAGCACGCCGGCGTCATAGGTATGGGAAATAGCCACGGACAGGAAGACATCCTCGTCCGCCAGCGTCAGCCCGGCGGTACCGAGGGCATACACGGTCCCGGCGGCAAGCGTCATATCGCGGGGATTGACGGCCGTATAGACACGGCCGCCCTCCGTCGTCACCTGGAAACGGAAACCGCCCGCATAGGTGCCGGGGGCGATGGCGGCATAGTAGGTCGCACCGGCATGAAGGGCATCGGCGGCGAGCGTGACGCTGGAAGGACCGCTGACCGAGACAATCGCCCTTTCGGCGGCATCTATCGTCACCGTACCGGCCATTGCCGCGCCATTGACGGAAGAAATGACGACGCTCCGGGCCCGGTCCGCATAAGCGGGCATCTCGAAAGCGATGACGGCGCAAAGCGGCTCGAAAGTCAGCCCGTCCCCGACCGTATGGTTGGCAAGCGTAGCGCTGGCAAAGGACAAGGCGGCACCGGCCGCGAAGGAACTGACGGTCGCATCCTGTGCGGCGGGCAGGCTGGTCGTAATGACGGTACCGGACATGCGGGCCTGCGCATCATAAGGATAAAGGGCATAGAAGGTCTTGGTATCGAGATGGACCTCTCCGCTGAAGACAGCCCAGGCAGGATCGTCCAGGACCGTACCGTCGAAACGATGTCCCTGGCAATCCGCCTCCCTGTCGAAAACCGTCAGGGCATCCCCTTCGGACCAGCGGACCGACTGCCGGTCCGGGCCCAGCGAGGTCTTGCAGGAGGCTTTGGAGGCCGGAATCGTCAGGCTGAGCAGGGACTCCGGGGATGAACCGGATTGGGAAATTTCTTTGGAACAGGCCGCGAACACAGATGCGGCTCCCAGGAGAAGGAAAGAATAAAGCGTAATCTTTTTCATCATTGCATCCCTCCCTCGTATTGATCATCGAAAACATAGCCGCCGCCATGACCGAAGGAAGAAACGTCGCTCATGCAAAGGGGCTTGGACAGGACATCTGCCGCAACAATTTTACAAGCAGGCGTCTGATAGGCTGAAGATAACATAGTTGACCATTCGTTTAGGTGGTACTGCTACAAATCGGGGGCAAAGATAGTAAAATTTTCCAATACTTCCTTCAAGAATGGACCGGTGACGGATAAAGGATTGGCAGCCAACGCTTCGGGGGTACCCTGCGCGACGATGCAGCCGCCTTTTTCACCGCCCTCGGGCCCCATGTCGATCAGATAGTCCATGCTCTTGAGCACATCGAGGTTGTGTTCGATGACCACGACGCTGTTGCCTTGCGCCACCAGGCGGCGAAGGGCGTCCAGCAGGATACGGACATCATCGAAATGCAGGCCGGTGGTCGGCTCGTCGAGTATGTACATCGTCTTGCCCGTGCCGCTGCGCCCGAGTTCGGCGGCCAGGCTCATCCGCTGGGATTCTCCGCCCGAAAGCGTGACGCTGGACTGTCCCAGACGGACATAGCCCAGTCCGATGTCCTTCATCGCCCGGATGCGCTGATAAATCTTCGGCACTTTCTCAAAGAAAGTACAGGCCTCCGAGATGGACATCTCCAGGACATCGCCGATGCTCTTGCCTTTGTACTTGACGGCGAGGGTCGCCTCGTTGTAGCGCTTGCCGGCACATTCGGGGCAGGTAACATGGACGGAAGGCAGATAATTCATCTCCACGACGCGCAGGCCGACTCCTTTGCAGGCCTCACAACGCCCGCCCGGGACATTGAAGGAGAAGCGGCCCGATTTGAATCCCCTCGCCTTAGCGTCCGGGGTGCTTTCAAAAAGGGCGCGGATATCCGAAAAGACACCGGTATAGGTCGCCGGATTGCTCCGGGGCGTCTTGCCGATCGGAGACTGGTCGATGACAATGATTTTATCCAAGGCATCGGCTCCCGCAAGGCTCCCGCAGGGAAGGGAGCGGACCTTGCTACGGGCATATTTGCGGGACAAAACCGGTACGAGGGTTTCGGTAATCAGAGACGACTTGCCGCTGCCGCTGACGCCGCAGATGCCCACAAGGCAGCCCAGCGGGATGTCTAAAGTGACATTTTTGAGGTTGTTTCCGGTACACCCGGAAAGGGTGAGGGTATGGCCGTTGCCGGGCGAGCGGCGGGAAGGGACCTCGATGCGCTTCTCTCCGCGCAAATATTGCAGGGTGATGGAATCTGCCGTCCGCAGTCCGTCTGATGTCCCGCCGACGGCAGCATCCGGAAGCGGGGCGAGCGCTCCGGCCGCAGGGCCGTTGTAGCAGATTTCACCCCCTTGCTCGCCGGCGCCGGGTCCCACATCCACGAGCCAGTCCGCCGAAAGCATGGTCTCCGCATCGTGTTCCACCACCATCACGCTGTTGCCTTCGTCCCGCAGGGCCTTGAGCGAAGCGATGAGTTTGCGGTTGTCGCGCTGATGCAGGCCGATGGAGGGCTCGTCCAGGATATACAGCACATTGACCAGTTTGGAGCCGACCTGCGTAGCGAGGCGGATGCGCTGGGACTCCCCGCCCGAAAGCGAGGCCGAAGGACGGTCCAGGGTCAGATACTCAAGTCCCACATTGACCAGAAATCCCACGCGGTCACGCAGTTCATGCAGAATATCGCGGGCGAGCAGGCGCTGCCGCTCCTCCAGACGCCCGTCCAGTCCGTCTATCCACTGCCGGAGAGCATCGATCTGCATGGCGGACACCTCGGATATCGTCTTGCCGTCAATCTTGAACCAGGAAGTTTCTTTCCGCAGGCGCGTCCCTCCGCACGCCGGACAAGGCAGTTTGTCCTCCACATCGTCCACCAGTCCGTCAAAACTCTCGAGCGTGGCATTGACGCCTTCGCCGACACGCAGCAACTCTTCCGATCCATAGATGATATGGGACAGGGCTTCCTCGGGAATCTCCCCGACCGGGTCATAGATACTGAATCCGTACTTGCGGGCAATGGCACGGATGAGATCGGACTTCTTGTTGTTCTGCAATTTGCCCAGCGGCCGGATGCCACCGTCCGCAATACTGACGGACGGGTCCGGAACGAGGGTCTCCATGCGCACGTCGCTGATGAGGCCGAGACCTTTGCAATGGGGGCAATAGCCCTGCGGCGAATTGAAAGAAAAGGTAAAGGGCTGCGGCTGGGGCAAGGAAATGCCGCTCTCACCGCAGACGAGGTTCTTGGACAAATAGGTGACGCTCCCGTCTTCGGGGTCGAGCACCATCAGCGACCCCTTGCCGTCGTGCAGGGCGCTGACCACGGAACGGCGGATGCGGGCGCGGTCGTCTTCGGCCGGTTTGAGCCGGTCCACCACCAGTTCGATGAAATGGTTTTTGTAACGGTCAACCGCTTCGACGGCAGCCAGTTCCAGGATTTCCCCGTCCACCCGCACCTGCGTAAATCCGCGCCGGCGCATCCGGGCGAAGAGTTCTTTGTAATGGCCTTTGCGGCCGGTCACCAGGGGGGCCAGCAGATAGCATTTGCGACCCTCGTAATGCCGGATGATCAGATCGACAATCTGCTCGTCGGTGTATTGGACCATCGGCTTGCCCGTCACGGGAGAATAGGCCGTAGAGGCCTTGGCGTAGAGCAGACGCAGGAAATCGTATATCTCGGTAATGGTCCCGACGGTGGAACGGGGGTTGTTGCCCGTCGTCTTCTGTTCGATGGCGATGATCGGGCTGAGCCCTTCGATGGTCTCCACCGGCGGTTTGTCCAGATAGCCGATAAAATGCTTGGCATAAGGTGAAAGGGTGTCCAGATAACGGCGGCGGCCTTCGGCATAGATGGTATCGAAAGCCAGGGAGGATTTGCCGCTGCCGCTGAGACCCGTCACGACCACAAAGGCATCCCGGGGGATGTCCAGGCTGACATGCTTGAGGTTGTTGGAAGAAGCCCCTTCTATATGGATCACATCGTCACGCATCCGATCTTTCTGTAAAACAAATCATAACACCGGCTCTTCTTCAAAGGGTTGATTGAAGGGTTGGAGGAAAGGATTGGTGCTGCGCTCGACGCCGATGGAAGTCGGCTGCCCGTGTCCGGGAAAGACCTCGATGTCGCCGTCCAGGGGCATCAATTTATTCATGATGCTGTCCATCAGTTGGTCGTAGTCGCCGTTGCCCAGGTCGGTACGGCCGATGGTGCCGGCAAAGAGGGTGTCCCCGCTGATGAGCATTTTGCCGGCGCGGTTGAGGTAACATACCCCGCCGGGACTGTGTCCCGGGGTGGCCAGCACCTCCCACTGCATATCGCCGAAAGTCAGCACATCCCCGTCATGGACATCGTTCAGGGGGACATCCAGGCTGGGAACCCGCTGGCCGAGAAAACGGCACTGGCGCTCCAGATTGTCAATCACGGGCGCTTCCGCAAAAGACAGGAAAACAGGCAGGCCGCCGTAGTCATCGGAGAGTTCCTTGACGCCTTCGATGTGGTCGAAATGCGCATGCGTCAGCAAGATGGCCAGCGGCTTGAGCCCGGCCTGCTGAAAAAAGCGATAGAGCGCCTCCTTTTCTTCCGGTGTATCGAACGACGCATCCACCACCACGCAATCCGGCCCCTTTTCCCACAAGACCATGCAACAGGCCCGCAGCACACCGAAATGGAAGCACTTTATATTCATAGCGGCAGGGTCTTGTTGCGCAGCCACTCCCGCATGGCCGGTCCTTCAACGGCCTCCACACGCGGGGCCAGACGCTGATAGACGCTTTCGTTGTATTGGTTGAGCCATTGGATCTCTTCGGGAGCAAGCAGCGAGACAAGGATGGCGGAGGTGTCGAAATGACAGCAGGTCAAAGTCTCGAACGCGAGCCATTTGCCAAACTCATTCTCCCCGTTCTCCACGCAAAGGACGATATTCTCATGACGGATGCCGTGCAGCCCTTCACGATACATACCGGGCTCGTTGGAGGTCACCATACCGGCCCGGAAAGGCACGGTATTGGTCGGGCGGATGCTCTGGGGTCCTTCGTGGACGCCGGAGAAGAAGCCCACGCCATGGCCGGTGCCATGACCGTAGTTACGGCAACTCTGCCACAGACAGGTGCGCGCCAGCGAATCCAACTGGCAACCGGGCGTACCGTCGGGAAAAACGGCCATCGAGAGACGGATCATGCCTTTGAGGACAAGGGTGTAGTCTTCCTTTTCCAAGGTCGTCAGTTCCCCCACGGGCACGGTACGGGTGATGTCGGTGGTCCCGTAGAAATACTGGCCGCCGGAGTCCACGAGATAGAGCCCCCTGCGCCGGATGAGGGGCGAACGGTCCCTGGGGGTGGAATAATGCGGAAGGGCGGCGGCAGGTCCCCAGGCGGAAATCGTCCCGAAACTGTCTCCCCGGTAGCCTTCTATCTCCGCCCGCAGGGAAGTCAGTTTGACGGCGGCTTCCCACTCGGTGATGTTGCGGCCCTCCTGCAAGGAGGTTTCCAGCCAATAGAGGAAACGCTCTACGGCGATGCCGTCTTCAAAGAAGACATGACGGAAGCCCTGCCGCTCTTTCTCGTTCTTGCAGGCCTTGCGCAGGATGACGGGCGAAGTACCCGCGAGAATCCGCTCTTCCCCGACGGCATCGCACAGCGTGGCATAGACCTGGGCGTTGAGCGTGCTCAAATCCACGAAAATCTTGCCGTCCGCCTCGTCGCCGTATGCATACAACTCCGAACAGATGCTGTCATAAGGCAGGATTTCGACACCCTGGGAAGCGAGCAGGGCGAAACTGTCGTCGGTCTCGGACCCCTCTTCGACTTCATCCTTGAGGACAAACCACTGTACCTTGTCCGCCGTCACCATCAGATAGGAAATGACATAGGGATTGTAATCGATGTCGCTGCCCCGGACATTGAGCATCCAGGCGATCTGGTCGAGAGACGACAGCAGGATGCCTTCGCAGCCGGGCTGGTCGGCGATGAATGCACGCAGCCAGGCAATCTTGGAGAGGCGGGTTTCCCCCACCTCCTCCTCGTCAAGGGTGATGATGTCGGTACAAGGAACCGCCGGCCGGTCCTCCCAAAGTCCGTCCAAGGGATCTCCTGCGAGAATGATTTCCGTATCTTCATTCTGGAAAGCCGCATTGAGCGCATCCTGCAACACCCGGACAAAAGCGACGCTCTGACATTCTCCGCAGGTGGCGATGCGCAGGGAACTGCGGCCGGCAAAATGACCGGCCAGCCACCGGGGGATGGCTTCGATGTCGCCTTGCTGGCTTTTGTGCAGTTGCACGCCGCTGCCCTCCAGTTCGGAGACGGCCTGGATAAAATAGCGGGAGTCGGTCCACAGGCCGGCGTGATCCGCAGTAACGGCGACATCGCCGGCTTCGCCGCTGAAACCGGTCAGCCACTCGATACCCTTCCAGCGGGCGGCGAAATATTCGCTCTTGTGGGGGTCGGAACCGGAGATGATAACGGCATCATAGCGGTTGCGCGACATGATGTCGCGCAACTGTTCAATTCTGTCCGAATGGATGTTCATAGACTAATAGGCAGGCTTGACAAACTTCTCGAAAGGCACTTTGTATCTGTCCGTCCCGTCAAACACATAGGGCGCATAGACATAGCCGTGGTACTCATAGGTCGGCACCAGCGCTTTTTCCGCACGGGCGACGAAACAGTCATAGTCGGTGGAATTTTTGCTCCAGGCCACTTCCGCCAGGGCGGAAAGACGGGGCAGGGTCATGAACTGGACATGGTCGAAGGTCTTGATGAACTCGCACCAGACATTGCCCTGCAGACCGATGATATAGGCACTCTCCTCCTCGCTGAGCTGGTCGAAAGGATCAAACTCGAAACACTGCTGCAAGGGCAGGTAATGCGTTTTGGGGGCCAGGTTCTCGCCCAGCGAATCGGGATTGCAGGTCTGGTAATAATCCAGATAGCAGTTGGTATTGGGTGTCATGATGACATGGTTGCCCTGCTTGGCGGCGGCGATACCGCCTTTGGGACCGCGCCAGGACATCACCGTGGCGGAAGGGGTGACGCCCCCTTCGAGAATCTCGTCCCAGCCGATGATTTTGCGGCCCTTGGCATTGAGATAAGCCTCGATCCGGTCATTGAGATAACTTTGCAGTTCCGCCTCCTTGGCAAAGCCCTGCTTCTTCATCAGCGCCTGGCATTTCTTGCAAGTCTTCCAGTGGTCGCGGGGGGCTTCATCCCCGCCGATATGGATGTACTCGCTCGGGAAAATCTCACAAATCTCATCCAGCACATCTTCAAAGAACTTGTAAGTAGTCTCCTTGGCCAGACAGACGACGCCGTCGGCAAAGACGCCCCACTTGCACTGGACTTCCCTGGGTTTGGGGTCGCAGGAGAGCCAGGGATAAGCGGCGATGGCGCCGAGGTTGTGTCCGGGCATCTCGATTTCGGGGATGACGGTGATGAAACGGGCGGCGGCATAGGCGACGATCTCGCGGGCCTGATCCTGGGTATAGAAGAAAGGACCATACTGGATGCCGTCATAGACATTCTCCTCTTCTTTCTTGCTGTGGCGTCCGACGACCGTGGCCTTGCGGACGGAACCGATCTCGGTCAACTTGGGATATTTCTTGATCTCGATGCGCCAGCCCTGGTCTTCCGTCAGGTGCCAGTGGAACACATTCATCTTGTTGACCGCCAGCATGTCGATAAAGGTCTTGACTTCGTCCACGCTGTAGAAATGACGGCAGCAGTCAAGCAGGGCGCCACGGTGGGGGAAACGGGGTGCATCTTCGATCTCGACGCCGCAGAGCCTGCGCACACCCTTGGCATCGGCCTTCTCCTGAAGCAGGATCTGGGAGAGAGACTGGAGTCCCCAGAATACAGCCTGGGGCGCACCGCCGCTCACCGCAATGCCCTCCTTGCCGACGGTCAGACGATAGGCGTCTGCGGCCAGCGACTCATCGAGGGACAGACACAGAAGGGCTTCTTCCGCCTGGTCCGTCAGCGCGACGGCCGGAAGGATGACATCGGAAACGATGCGGACATGTCCCGCAACCGTGCTGTCCTTGCCGGGCGCATAAGTTTTGGTCATCATCGCGCCCCAGGTAACGGCGACCTCTTTCAGAGCCGGGTCGGCCGCAAAGACCGGAAGGGCCGCAGGCACTTTGCAGGCCCCGCTGGCGGCCTTGATACTTTCGGGCTGGGGAACGATAGCATACTTGCTCCCGTCCGAGCAAGCGCTGAGCAGGAAGGCCAGGGTGCCGACGACTGCTAAGAAGAAACGATTGATTTTCATACAGAAAGATTATGGGTTTAAAAATTATTTCCATCGCACGGCAACGAACGGTTCAGACCAAGTCTGCGACAATCAAGTCCGAGATGAAACCGTATCGCTCCGGAATGCGCAAGTTAGCACTTTTTAATGAGTTTTCCAAATATCCTTTGGTCAAGCATGCATCCACGCGGGCCGGTGCGCACAGGCGGCGCAATTCTTCTTCGGGGATGCCGTCCGAAGTACGCAGGGAGAGCATCACCCGCTCCATTGCCTTCTGCTGCGGTGTCAGCACCTCTCTCTCGCGGATGTCCGTGGGAGAAGCGTTTTCCCAAAAAGAGAGCCAGGCCGCAAGGTCTGCGGGATTCCAACTGCGGCACATCCCGTCGTACGAATGGGCCGCCGGCCCCAGACCGACATAGGGGGCTCCCGTCCAATAGGCGCTGTTGTGGACGGCCCGGTAAGGAGATGCGGCGCCGGCGGAGCCATCCCTGCGTGCATAATTGGAAATCTCATAATGCTCGTAACCGGCCTCGTGAAGCCGCGTGCAGACCGTGTGGTACTGCCGCTCCGCCTCCTCGTCCGGCAGTTCCCGATAGCGTCCGCTCCGGGCCAGACGGAAGAGGGCACTCCCCTCCTCAACCGACAACTGGTAGGCCGAAACATGTTCGGGCGGGCCGCCGGGCAGGGAGAGCAGGGCCTGTATATCCGCCTCAAGCCGGTCCTGCGCCGCCTCTTCCGCCGACAAACGCGCCGGAGCGCCGTCAGCCGATACGCCCTCCGGAGCGCCGTCGGGAGACATCGCCCCTACGCCGAAAATCAGATCTACGCTGATGTTGTCAAAACCGGCCTCCCGCAGCGTAGCGAATGCCTTCCCGGCCCCGTCCGCATCGTGGCGGCGGGCCATCCAGGAGAGCGTATGCCGGGCGAAAGACTGAATCCCCATGCTC
>CAMNQO010000036.1 GCA_946549475.1 uncultured Bacteroidales bacterium | reverse complement strand
AAAGGGAACTGCATAAAAATTGTTTTAAGATGAATCTGAAAGACCTGATTCGGGACAGCGGCGCCATCCTTCTGGAAGGAACGGAAGAAACGCAGATCGAAGGCATCAGCAGCGATTCGCGGACCATCCGTCCCGGCTATGCTTTCCTCGCCGTCAAAGGATTTGCGCAGGACGCGCATACATTCATCCCCGCCGCCAAGGCTGCGGGAGCCGTCGCCATCGTCTCCTGCGACCGGCACGCCCTGGCCGTGTGCGCCGCCAATTTTTATGGCAACCCGTCACGGAAACTGAAACTGGTGGGAATCACCGGCACCAACGGCAAGACGACGACCGTCACGCTGCTCTACCACCTCTTCGCCTCGCTGGGCGAGCCTTGCGGACTGTTGAGCACCATCGCCAACTATGTCGCGGACGAGTGCTTCGAGGCCGTCAATACCACCTCCGACCCCATCACAATCAATTCGCTGATGGCCAGGATGGTCGAAAAGGGCTGCCGCTACTGCTTCATGGAAGTCAGTTCCATCGGTGTCGAGCAGGAACGCATTGCCGGGCTGGATTTCGACGTGGCGCTCTTTTCCAACCTCACCCACGACCACCTGGACTACCACAAGACCTTCGCCGAATACCTGCGCTGCAAAAAACTTTTCTTCGACAACCTGGGGCCCAAGGCGGTCGCCATTACCAACGCGGACGACAAAAACGGCCGCATCATGGTACAGAATACCCGGGCCAAAGTCGTCACCTACTCCTGCCGAGGGGTGGCCGACCACAAGTGCAAGGTCCTGGAAGAAGGCTTTGAAGGCATGCTGCTGAAGATAGACGGGCACGAATGCTGGACGCGTCTTTTCGGCCGGCACAATGCCTACAACATCCTGGCCATCTACTGCGCCGCCATCACCCTGGGGGTGGAGCCGGAAGACGCCCTGGTCGCCATCAGCCGCCTGGAGCCCGCCCGCGGACGACTGGAAGGCATCGTCGGACCGAAAGGCATCTGCGCCGTCATCGATTATGCCCATTCTCCCGACGCCCTCGAAAATGTCCTGAAGACCTTGCGGGAGGTCGCTCCTGCCCGGCAACTCATCTGCCTGTTCGGCTGCGGCGGCGACCGGGACCGGAGCAAACGCCCCGAAATGGCGGCAATTGCCCAGAAGGGGGCGGACCGCATCATCATCACCTCCGACAACAGCCGGACGGAAAACACGGCGGACATCATCGCGGAAATCAAGACCGGACTGAACGCCGACGGCCGCAAGAAAACCCTTTGCATCGAGGACCGCGAAGAAGCCATCCGGACGGCCCTCATGACCGCAGAGCCCGGAGCCACCGTACTGCTGGCCGGCAAGGGACATGAAACATATCAGATCATCGGGACGCAGAAGCGCCATTTCGACGAAAGGGAAATCGTCGGAAAGGTCTTTGCCGATATGCAGGAATAGGAGACAGCAGACATGATTTACCATCTTTTTGAAGCCCTCAAGGATCTGGATTTCCCCGGACACGGATTGTTCAACTATCTGTCATTCCGGGCCATGCTGGCCAGCGTCACTTCACTCGTCATCGCGCTCTGGCAAGGCCGGCGCATCATCGCCTGGCTGCAGAAGAAAAAATTTGGCGAGACCATCCGCGACCTGGGGCTGGAGGGGCAGATGAACAAGGAAGGCACCCCGACGATGGGCGGAATCATCATCCTCATCGCCCTGCTCTGCGGCGTCCTGCTCTTTGCCGACCTCACGAACATCTATATCCAGTTGCTGCTGCTGACCACCGTCTGGCTCGGCGCCCTCGGCTTTGCCGATGACTACATCAAGGTGTTCAAACACAACAAAGACGGCTTGAGCGAGAAAAAGAAACTCATCGGCCAGATCGTGCTGGGCTTCATCATCGCCCTCACCGTCTGCCTGAGCGACAAAGTGGACACCACCCGGCTGGTCACCACCCTCCCCTTCTTCAAGGGACACGAATTTGACTATTCCTGGCTTTCGCCGTTCAGCGGCCAGATGGGGGTGTATTGCACCTGGGGCATCTTCGTAGCCATGATTGTCTTCGTCACCACGGCCTGCTCCAACAGCGTCAACCTCACCGACGGGCTGGACGGACTTGCGACCGGCACGAGCGCCATCGTGGGCGTCGTCATCGGCATCTTCGCCTGGCTCTCGGGCAACACCATCAACGCCGGATACCTCAACATCATGTATCTCCCGGGAACGGGTGAAATCTTCGTCTTCATGGCCTCGCTCGTAGGTGCGCTCATCGGATTTCTGTGGTACAACAGTTACCCGGCGCAAGTGTTCATGGGCGACACGGGAAGCCTGGCCCTGGGCGGCATCATCGGCGTAAGCGCCATCCTCATCCGCAAAGAACTGATGCTGCCCGTCCTCTGCGGGATTTTCTTCGTCGAGGCCTTGTCCGTCATCATCCAGCGGACACATTTCCGCCGGACCAAAAAGAAATACGGCGCGGGAGAACGGATTTTCCGCATGACTCCCCTGCATCATCACTATCAGAAAGAGGGCATCCCCGCGCGCATCCGGAAGCCGGCGCGGGCCTTGCCTGAAAACAAAATCGTCGTGCGCTTCTGGATCGTGGGCATCCTCCTTGCGGTGGCTACCTTCGCTTTGTTGAAAATCAGGTAATGGGACGAATCGTCATTTTGGGCGGCGGTGAATCGGGGATCGGTTCCGCCGTACTGGCCAAAGTCAAAGGCTTCGAGGTCTTCCTTTCGGACAAAGGGGAAATCGCGGACAAATATGCATCTGAACTGCGCAAATGGGAGATTCCCTTCGAGAGCGGCAGGCACACGGAAGAGAATGTGCTCAATGCGGATGAAATCATCAAAAGCCCGGGCATTCCCCTGGACGCCCCCATGGTGGTGAAAGCGCGGGAGAAAGGGATTCCCATCATCTCCGAAATCGAATTTGCCGGCCGCTACGACAGCGCCCGCAAAATCTGCATCACCGGATCCAACGGCAAGACGACGACCACCTCGCTCATCTACTACCTGCTCAAACAGGCGGGGGTGAATGTCGGGCTGGGCGGCAATATCGGCAAAAGTTACGCCTACCAGGTTGCTACGGAACATTTTGACTGCTATGTGCTGGAACTGTCCAGTTTCCAGTTGGACAACATGTATGATTTCAAGGCGGACATCGCCATCATCACCAACATCACGCCCGACCACCTGGACCGCTATGAGCACAGCATGGAGAACTACGCCAAGGCCAAGTTCCGCATCACCCGGAACATGGACAGCGACGACTGCTTCATTTTCTGTGATGACGACGAAATCACCATCGAGCAACTCAACAAGATTGTCATCAAAGCCAAGATGCTGCCCTTCAGCCAGAAAAAGGAAGAGCGCGAGGGTGCCTGGCTGGACGGCAACACCATCCGCGTACGCATGGACGAGCGCGAAGACTGCGACCTGCTCATTGAAGACCTCGCCCTGAGCGGCAAGCACAACATCTACAACTCGATGGCCGCCGCCATTGCCGGCAAGGTGATGAATATCAAGAATGAAAGCATACGCGAGAGTCTGGGCGGTTTTGAGGCGGTCGAGCATCGTCTGGAAAAGGTCCGCACGAAAAACGGCGTCCTCTACATCAACGACTCCAAGGCGACCAATGTGGATGCGGCCTGGTATGCGCTTGAATGTCAGGACCGGCCGGTCGTCTGGATTGTGGGCGGAAAAGACAAGGGGAACGACTACGGCCCCCTCCGCCAGTTGGTGGAAGAAAAGGTGAAAGCCATCGTCTGCATGGGCGTGGACAATGCCAAGATACATGAGGCCTTCGAACAACTTGTCGGAAGCCGCAACATCACCGACACGCTCAGCGCGGAAGAGGCCGTACGGGCCTGCGCCGCCTTTGCCAATGAAGGAGATGTCGTCCTGTTGTCGCCCTGCTGCGCGAGTTTCGATCTGTTCAAGAACTATGAGGAACGCGGAAGATTGTTCAAAGAAGCGGTCATGAAATTATGAGTCTGTCATCCATAGGAGAAAAAGTCCGGTCCTGGCTGTCCGCCGTCAAAGGAGACAAGATGCTTCTGGTCATCGTCATCCTGCTGTACCTCTTTTCCATCATGACGGTACTGTCGTCTTCTTCCATTCTGGCAGGGTCGGAGACCGGCCGCGTCAAAATGCTGGCCGGACAGTTGGGCATCATCTTCGTGAGCGGCCTTTTTCTATGGGCCATTTACAAGTATTGCACCCTCCGGGGGCTGATGCGTTTCGGGGTCGGCGGCTTTATCATCTCCGTCGGGCTGCTGCTGTTCCTGACCTTGCGCATCCGCATTCCGCATGTGATGGAATCGCAGTTTATCAACGGCACCTGGCGCACCATCCTCCTTGGCGGACATCTGCAAATCCATGTCTTTGAAGTGGTCAAAGTCTTTTCCGTGATGTATATGGCATGGGCCGTCACCCGCTGGAAGGAAGAAGTGGCCGTCTATGAAGAAAACACCACGGAAGAGGACCTGCTGGCGGACAAGAGGGGCTTCCCGGGATTGCGGCGACTGGCCTGGCGCCTGCGCCAGGCATGGATGGACACGCCTTTCTTCAAACGGACGGTCGTCATCTACCTGCCTTTCCTCGCCGTGTGCGGCATGGTCGGCCGGGGCAGCAACTCCAGCGTGCTGATTGTCGCATTCGGCATGCTCGTCACCCTGGCCATCGGAGGATTCAGTCTCAGGAAACTCATCCTCTTCTTCCTCTTCTGCGGCCTGTCGCTGGGAATGGTGCTCGCCCTGTCGGGGAACAGGCACAAAGACGGAGAGAACGGAGGGCGTCTGGGGACTGCCTCCTCCCGTATCCATTCCTTCTTTTCTTCCTACGAAGAACAACTGGAGCAGATGCGCCGGAAACTGGAGACGAAAGAAGCCTCAATGGCAGATTATTATGACTTTATCGACCATAACCGCCAGGTGCAAGGCGCCCGTTTCGCCGTCCGCGAAGGGCGGGTCACACCGCTGGGCAAAGGGCCGGGCGGCAGCACCCAGAAATATACGGTAATGGGTTTGTTCGGCGATTTTATGTTCAGTTTCATTTGCGAAGAATACGGTATCATCGGTGCCCTGTTCGTCATTTTTCTTTTCGGCTGCCTGATTGCCCGAGGGACCCGTATCGCCAATTATTGCAGCGACACCTGCGCCCGCACGATGGTGGCCGGACTGGTCATCCTCATCAGCGGACAGGCCATGCTGCATATCCTGGTCAACACCGGCATCATCCCGATGACGGGGCAGACACTGCCCATCCTCAGCGACGGCAAAAGCGCCATGCTGATGTTCAGTATTGCCTTTGGGATTGTACTGGGCGTGAGCCGGCTGGTCCGGGAAGAAATCGACAGGGAAGAAGCCGGGCTGGAACCGGTGATTACGCACGAAGGCGACGATGAAATCCAGCAAAGCCTGGACGATCTCGACGCCCTGGACACCCATGGATTATCATAATGTCATGAAAAAGATAAAAGTCATCATCAGCGGCGGCGGAACGGGCGGACACATCTTTCCCGCTCTCTCGATTGCGGAATGTCTCATGAAGATGAATCCGGACAACGAAATTCTCTTTGTCGGAGCGAAAGGACGGATGGAGATGGAAAAAGTCCCCGCTGCGGGCTTTCCCATCATCGGGCTCGACATACAGGGATTCCAGCGGAAACATCTGGCGGCCAATATCGCCCTGCCGTTCAAGTTGTTGAAAGCCATCCGCAAGAGCCGCAAGATCATCGATGACTTCCGGCCGGATGTCGTCGTCGGCGTAGGCGGATATGCCAGCGCCGCCCTTTTGATGGCCGCCACACGGAAAAAGATACCCGCCCTCATTCAGGAACAGAACGGATTTGCCGGCAAGACCAACCAGTTGGTCGGCAAGAAAGCCGACACCATCTGCGTCGCCTACGAAGGCATGGAACGCTTCTTCCCGGCCGGACGCATCGTCCTCACCGGCAATCCCATCCGCCAAGGCATGGAGCCGGCGGGTCCCGAAAAACGGGCGGAAGGACTGGCTTTCTACGGCCTGGACCCCACGAAAAAACACATCCTCATCATCGGAGGCAGCCTGGGATGCCGGACCCTCAATGACGCCATGACCGGCTGGCTCAAGACCGGCTGCCCCAAAGGGGAAGATGTCGAAATCCTCTGGCAGTGCGGCAAATATTACAAGCAGGAAACTGATGCGATGATGCAAGGGATGGCTTCGGGCAATCCCGCCTTGTCCCGCATCCATTACACGGACTTCATTGCCCGGATGGACCTGGCCTACGCCGCAGCGGACCTGGTCATTTCGCGCAGCGGCGCAAGCAGCATCTCGGAGATTTGCGCCTGCGCCAAGGCATCCGTCCTCGTCCCCTCGCCCAATGTGACGGAAGACCACCAGACCTTCAACGCCATGGCGCTGGTACGCAAAGAAGCGGCGCTGCTGGTCAAGGACGCACAGGCGCGGGAATGCCTGATGGCCGTGGCCATGGAGACGGTACACGACGGGCAACTTCTTCAGAAAATGGCGGACAATGCCCTCAAACTCGCCAAGCCCGACGCGGCACAGACCATCGCCGGAGAAGTGTATCACTTAGCAGAGAGAACAAGTTTATGAAAAACGCCTATTTTATCGGTATCGGCGGTATCGGCATGAGTGCCGGCGCCCGTTATTTCAAATCCAAAGGCTACGCCGTGTCGGGGTACGACAAGACTCCCTCGGAACTGACACAGGCCTTGCAGAAAGAAGGCATCGATGTCCATTACACAGATGACATCGGCTACATCCCCCGGGACAAGGACAACACCCTGGTGGTCTATACCCCCGCCATTCCCGCCGATCTGGGCGAACTGCAATTTGTCATGCGCGAAGGATACCGCGTCGTCAAACGCTCGCGGATGCTGGGAGAAATCGCCGACGGCATGCACTGTCTCGCGGTTTCCGGCACGCACGGCAAGACGACGACCAGCACACTGCTCGCCCATATTTTCACCGAAAGCGGCAGCGGCTGCAATGCATTCTTAGGCGGCATCAGCAAAAATTACGACAGCAACCTCCTGCTGTCCGACAACAATGTCATCGTCGCGGAAGCGGACGAATTTGACCGTTCCTTCCTCCAGTTGCACCCCGACTACGCCGTCATCACCGCGATGGACGCCGACCACCTCGACATCTACGGGGACCTCGCCCATGTCCGGGAGGCTTTCAAGGCATTTGCCGGACAGGTAAAGAAAGGGCTCATCGTCAAACAAGGCCTGGACATCACGCCTGCGGACACGAAGGCGAAGATTCTCCGCTACAGTTACGATGATGTCCAAGCCGATTTCCATGCCGAAGAACTGAAAAAAGACGCATGCGGATATTTCAGTTTCACGCTGGTGTGGCCCGGCGGACGCATCGAAGGCTGCCGCGTCGGCGTACCGGGCTGGGTCAATGTAGAAAACGCAGTGGCCGCCTCCGCCCTCGCCCTGAGTTTCGGGGTGGCCCCGGAAGCCGTCCGCAAGGCACTGGCCTCCTTCCAGGGTACCAGACGCCGTTTCGACATCCAGGTCAACCGGCCCGGACGCGTCTATATTGACGACTACGCCCATCATCCCAACGAATTGTCCGCCGCCATCCGGGCCATCCGGGAGATGTTCCCGGGCCGGACGCTGACGGCCGTTTTCCAGCCCCATCTTTATACCCGGACACGGGACTTCGCCCCCGAATTTGCCGCCGCCCTCAGCGCGGTGGACCAACTCATCCTCCTGGACATCTATCCGGCGCGGGAAGAGCCGATTCCGGGCGTAAGTTCCGACCTCATCTTCCAGGATGTGACCTGCCGGCGGAAAATCCTCATCCGCAAGGAGGAATTGATGGAACAACTGAAAAAAGAGGACATCGACGTGCTGGTCACTTTCGGCGCCGGCAACATCGACCGTTTCATCACCCCCATACGCGAATGGATGGAGACAAAATGACGAACGGGCTGAAATACATCGTCGGCGGGCTGATCGCCGCATTCACCCTCGCCTGCATCTGTCTGGCGCTGGCGGGGGCGTCGGGGATGCGTGAAAAAAGGGAGTACAGCTCGATTGCCATCGAAAACGACAGTCCCCAGGGCTATCGTTTCCTCGAAGACGAGGAGGTAATCGCCCGCGCGGAAGAGTGGACGGGAGGCATACTGGGGCACAAGATGAAAGAGGTCAATCTGCACCTGCTCGAAACCCGGCTGGACCAATACAGTTGCATCCGCAAAAGCCAGGTCTATGCCGACAGCGAAGGAGTCCTGCACATCCGCTTGAGCGAGCGCAGACCCTTCCTGCGCCTGCAGACGGCCAACGGCGGTTTCTATGCCGACCGGGAAGGAAAAATCTTCCCGCTGCAAAGCCGGTATACCGCCTGGGTGCCCGTCGTGGACGGCCACCTGCCCATCGGCGACTGGTATCGCTTCAGTGAGGAAGAACAGGAATGGCTGGACTGCCTGATCGACCTCGTCGCCGCCCTCCAGGACAACGGAAAATGGACGAACCGCTGCACCCAGATCCATGTCACCCGCAAAGGTCATCTGGTGTTGATGCTGGACGGGTATGACGAAAAATTCATCTGGGGAGATTTTGACCGCCGCAAGCAGAAATTGCGCAAGATTGAACAATACATCAGCCTCATCCGCCCGCAGCGGCCGGAAGGGAAAGCATACAAGAGTGTCAACCTCCATTTTAACGGACAGATTATCTGCAAATAGCCTATGGACAACAAGCATATCGTGGCCATTGATGCCGGAAGTTCCAAGATTTCCCTCGCCGTCGGTTTCGAATCGGACAACGGGTTCCGCGTCGTGTATCACCGCACCCTTCCCTCCGCCGGCATCCGACAGGGCCGGATTCAAAATGCCCAGCAAGCCTCCGAGGTCATTCAGGAACTGATCGGCGGTGTCAAGGAAGAATTGGGGCTGGTGGTCAATCAAGTCGTCATCAACCTGCCGTCCTACCCGATCGTCCAACGCCAGGGGAAGAGCGTCCTCCCGAGGGAGGATGAAGTCATGGTCCAGGAAAACGAAATCACGCTGCTGAAAGAGCAAGCCTGCGGCGATGTCTTGCGCCAAGAGGAGGAGCGGGGCGAGAAAGTGGGGATGAGCGTATATCGCTGCGTCAGCCAGTCCTACTCCGACGGGGTGGATTTTCCGCTTGGGAAAGACGACATCATCGGACGCTTTACCGACCACATCGAGGGCTATTACCAGATCTTCCTGGGCAACAGCCGGCCTGCCATCAACATCGACAACACCCTGGGACTGCAGGAACTGGTCGCCGCCCGCAAATTCTTCATGCCCGAGTGTATCGCCAAAATGGTACTGGACCCTACAGATATCGAAAACGGTGTCGCGCTGGTGGATATCGGCGGAGGCGTGACCAGCGTATCCATTTTTACGGGCGGCATCCTGCGCTACTACGACTCCATTCCCTTCGGCGGCCGCTGCGTCACGATGGACATACGGAACGAGTGCGGCGTGTCCGAAACCCTGGCGGAGAACATCAAGAAAGGCTACGGCATCTGCTGTCCGGACAAATTGCTCAGCATGAGCGACAAATTCCTGCGCATCAAACTCCGTGACTCGACACGGACCAAGGAAGTGGGCGTCAAATACCTTTCGGAAGTGGTGACGGCCCGCATGCGCGAAATTTTCGATGCAGTCCTGTATATCATCCAGCAGAGCGAATTGGCAGACGAACTCGGTTCGGGCATCGTGCTGACCGGCGGAGGCTCCCTGCTGGCCAACTGCGCCAAACTGCTCGGTGAGATGTCCGGCTACAATGTGCGTGTCGGGCGTATCGGCCGGCGTTTCGCCGCCTTGTCCAAAGAACTCCAGACCCCCGCTATGGCCGGTTGTCTGGGACTGTTGTACGCCGGTCGCGGACTGGACAAAGTCTGGTTTGTGACCGACCCGGAAGATCCCCGCATCAACGCCATCGAAAAGTCGGAGCCGGCGGATGCGTCGGCGACGGAGACGACGGAAACAGAAACGGCGGACATCGCGGAGATATCCGTGGAAGACTCGGCGGCAGGCACGGCAGCAACCTCTGCGGCAGAGACGGCGGCAGGCACAGCGGCAACCTCGGCGGCAGAGACGGCGGGAACTTCGGCGGCAAACGCAGCGGCAGGCACGAAAGGCACGGCCGCCGCAAATACGCCGGTCCCGGATGCACCCGAATATGACTTGTTCGGCAGAAAGCCGCAAGCGGCCCCCAGACCGACGCTCAAACCGACGCCCAAGTCTGCCAGAAAAGACAATGGCTTCATCGACAAGTTGGGCCGGAGACTCTCCCAGATCATGAACCCGGACGAGACCGAAGAGGTCGGAGATCTGTTCGGAGATGATGCGTTCAACAATTAAGGATTGAAAGGATGACGGACGAAGTATTGACAGATTTCACGGTCCCGGCCGACTGGGCGGGAAGTGACGAAATGATCAAAGTCATCGGCATTGGCGGCGGTGGCTGCAATGCCGTGAGTTACATGTACAAACAGCATGTGGAAGGATGCACTTTCATTGTCTGCAACACGGATGCCCAGGCGCTCCTGCAGAGTGAGGTTCCCCTCAAACTCCGGCTGGGAGAAGGACTGGGGGCGGGCATGGATGCCATCAAGGCCCGCAACTGCGCCTTGTCCTCCCAAGAGGCCATCGATGCCATGTTGCTCGGCCCGGAGACCAAAATGCTCTTCATCACGGCCGGCATGGGCGGAGGGACCGGCACCGGCGCCGCCCCGGTCATCGCCAGCATGGCCAAGGCCAAGGACATCCTGACCGTAGGCGTGGTGACCCTGCCCTTCAAAAACGAGCGGAACGGGTCGTATGCCCGGGCCGTGGACGGCATACGGGAATTGCAGAAGAATGTGGACTCCCTGCTCATCATCGACAACGAAAAACTGGCTTCCGTCTATCGGGACGAACTCATTCAGAAGGGCTTTCCCAAGTCCGACGAAATCCTGGCAACCGCCGTGCGCGGCATCACCGAGATCATCAGCCGCCCGGGCTTCAAGAATGTGGATTTCGAAGATGTCAAGACGACGATGAAAAACAGCGGAATGGCCTTGTTGGGCAGCGGGACGGGAAGCGGTCCGAATCGTCTCGCAGATGCCGTAGCGGGCGCACTCAACTCGCCGTTGCTCTATGATTTCGAGTTGCGGACTTCCCGCCGGGCCTTGGTCAACCTCACCATTCCCGAAAGCGAAAAAGGCATCACCTTCGGCGACCGCGAAAAACTCAACGACCTGATCAACGAGCGCATCGGCGACCCGGCCAAGTACAAGGAAGGCATCGTCTATGCCTCCGATCCGGAATGGGGGGACAAAGTCCGCGTCACCATCATCGCCACCGGCTTCAAGATGACCCGCCTGTCCGAAATCATCAGCGAAAACCGGGGAAATATCATCGACATCGACGATGACTTCTGCTACCAGCCGGAAGAAGCGGCACAGGAAGAAGAAGAATTTACCTACGATGACATCGAGAAAATCGGCTTCAACACCGTCGCCAACCAGAAAAAATTCAATTATACCGAAAAACCTGCACTCTACGGCTGCACCACGCCCGAAATCCAGATTATCGAGACAAAAACCGCTTTGCGCAGGAATATGGCAAAGAAAGAATCATCTATATGAAAAGAAAGACCCGCGTAAGATTTGCCCCGTCACCGACCGGGCCCCTGCATATGGGCGGCGTGCGAACCG
>CAMNQO010000035.1 GCA_946549475.1 uncultured Bacteroidales bacterium | reverse complement strand
AGTTGCGGCGGCAGAACAGGCTATAAATGATGCGTGTAAGCAGGCTGACCAGAGCCAGCAGGGCGGCGTACCACACCAGCCGGTCAATCGGGGCCCGGAGGAGCAGAAACGCGACGGCCAGTTTACCGAGGCCCTCGAAAATGCTGATCAGCGCATAGGCATCCATCCTTTCGTGGGCGAGAATCTCCGCATGGTAGGGCACGCTCATCAACTGAATGACCAGGGTCAGCACCGAAAATTGAAAGACCCCGTGTGCAGCACCCATGCGTTCGGGAGGAATCACCATCTTGTGGTCAATCCACCACAAGCCAGCGGTCTCGCAAAGCAGCACGACCGCCAGCGAAAGCACCAGTTGCACGCAGAGGGCCGTCTGGAACACTTTCCGGCTCTGTCCCTGCCCGCTCCCCAGTTCAAAGGCCACGAAACGGGAGATGGCGCCGGCCATCGACTCCGTCAGGACGGTACACAGGGTGACGACGCCTGCCACCGCACCGTAGAGACCGAAATCCACCTGACCCAGATTGTGCAGGACGACCCGCGAAGTGAAGAGTCCGACGAGCATCAGCACGAGCATGCGCACATACAGGAAAACCGTATTGCGGGCGATACGGCGGCTCTTTTCGGATATGACAGGCGGGGTCTCGGACATCAGACAGTACGGGAATAATACTTCAGGAAGATCTCTTTGGGGGTTTTGCGCGTGAATATGCTGGCCAGGTTGTGGGCATAGACGGTCCGCTTGATACGCAGGCCTTTTTTACGGCTGCCGGCACAACGGATGCTTGCCCAGCAGAACTTACAAAACTCCGCCCACCAGACGATGCAGCCCAGGCAGAAATAGCGCAGGGGGCGGCCGTGTCCGTGGAACATCAGGAAGCCCCGCATCCCCGCCGGTTTGGTCGCCGTGATGACGGTCCGCGCCGTCTTGTGGTGATAATGGATGACCAGCGCGTCCACATCGACATACACTCCGTAGCCTTTCTTGCGGGCCAGGGTGGAAAGGGCGATGTCCTCGGGGGTAAAGAAATAGCGTTCGTCAAACCAGCCCAGTTCCTCGAAAACGCTGCGGCGGATCAGAAAGCAGGCGCCGTTGATGTCGCCGGTCCGGAAGATGGAATGGGTGACGGGCTGACGCCCCAGCGTATCGTCCACCCGCTTGCGGGCGTCAAGGTGATACCGTTCCAGGATGTATTGGAAAGCGGTCTGGGGCGGCCGCCCGCAAGTCTGGGTATCACCGTTGGGAAAATCGATCTTTGGAGAAAGGATGGCCGCATCTTCGGGCAATTTGCCGAAATCCCGCACCAGCGTATCGACCATCGGAGAGAATATCCGCGTGTCGTCGTTGAGACAAAGGATGTACTCCCCCTGCGTCTGCCTCAGTGCCAGGTTGTTGTTCTCCGCAAAGCCCCGGATCTCGTCACTCTCGATCCAATGCACTGTCGGAAAATCGGCTTGCAACTTCGCCAGCGCCTCCTTGTCGAAAAGGTAGGCTACCACCCAGATTTCGTGGGAAACGCGGGTGTACTGCCGCAGGCTCTCCAGACAAGGATAGAGATTGTCCGGACGGTTCATGCAGACGATGACGATACTGACCTTGGGCATACACGAGCGTTTAACCTGCTAAGGTAAGAAAAAAATCGCAATTCAATCGCCGGCTTGAACCCGAGATGCGAGTAGTGATGGGACGCACCTTTTAGACTTCCACACCCGTCGCTTTCAAGATATCCTCAGTGGACATACCCATCTCACGCAGCTTACGGGCGATTTCTTTCGAGCGGGCATTGTCTTCCTCTGCTCGTCCCTCGATGCGCCCCTCCGCTCTTCCTTCCTCACAGCCTTTGGCTTCGCCTCTGGCTTTACCTTCCGCCAGGCCTTCCTCGCGTCCTCTGGCTTCGCCCTCCGCCAAGCCTTCCTCACAGCCCTCCTTGAACGCTTCTTCCTTGACATAGCGTTTCTCAAGACTGATATCCAATTCGTTTCTCATCGTTGCTTCGTAGCGCTCCCGTTGTTCGATGGTCATTGAACCCAGTTCCGTGGCGCGGTACAGGAGGCGGAGCAAATCCTCCGTAAACGACCCCGGCATCAGGAGGACGACACAAAACACCCTGCACCCATTAGCTTATTTATCAGAAAATTAAGCCAAAGGACCTACCCGAAACAGAGTAGGTCCTTTTATACAACTTATTAAAAAAACAACGGATTATGTGCAAGGCTGGTGCAGCCATCGAAGCGCGAGAGGCCTTCACGCGGAGGCAACGGACGAGCCAGATTTACCACAGGGTTGGGCGCCTGACGGCAGTAAGAATAGAGGCTGCACCTCGGAAGAGTGCGAGAAATCCTGACACTTTACTCGCCTTGCCCGGTTATTGTGTGACAGCACGGACAGGACACCCATTCCAACGGCCAAGACCATCCAATTCGACATTGTCTTCACTATAATAATTTGAGGTTATGAGATAAAGAGTCCACGACATATACGGATTATCTCTTTTTAGGGAGGAAGACCAATAGGAGTCGTGTTGTCTAATTCCGTGATAGGCATTTGAACGGTGTCCAAGGGGGAATAAAATCCACTTATCCGTGTAGCCCTCCTTCAGACTTCTCGCTCTAAGACACCATCCCAGAGCATCCCAAGAACAATTTTCTATTAATTCTAAAAACTCTGCATCCGTCGGCATGCGCCAGTTTCCGCCAAGTTTTACATGTGCGACATCATCTTCCGGACCCAAGACAGTCTTGTTATCCACCATCCCGTCAGAACTGCTTGTATTATACTTGTAAATTGTAGTATTACCATATTCGTATAAACCATATTTATAATTGTCCCACTCGAAATTGTCCCTGGTCTGGGTCTCGCCCCAGGCGTAGAGATTACCGAGTTCCTCAGGCTTGGATGCACCAATATTGAAAGAGGCCCACTTGACGCTCAGACCGAGATCTATCGCTTCGGGAATTGGTATCCTCTCGCTGCCACCTTGATTACGATTGTCTTTATTGCAACCTGCAATAACAGCCAGCATGCCTGCGGACAACAGAACAGTCCGCAGGACTTTCAGAAAGTTCTGCTTCATGATTGAAATTGATTAGAAATTTTAGAAGATTAAGATTCCCCCCCCCACCTACCAGAATTGACACGAATACACATCCGGAGGAAATTGGTACGAATGTACTCCATGGCAGTATTTGTTAAGAAATACTCCCGACGGGTGTCGGAGGACACTGCGAAACGGCAAGGATATGGGGTAAACATTTTCACGCCCACAAATTTACACTATTTTTCGAAAACTGGGAACTATTTTTTCACCCGGAGGATGATGGCAGAGACTTTCTGTTGCCACAGCAGAAAAAGCATCCGCTGAAGAAAATGGACAACTGCGGAAGATCCGGACGGACTACCCAAGCCTTTCTCACCGGTGCGTCAGGCAACACATGTACCCGAACTTCCGGATGATAAACGGACGCAATCCTTAATCCTTACAGACTGCGGATATAGGCATCGTAGAGGGCGGCGCTGCGCTCCCAGGTGAAGTCTGCGGCGACGCGCTCGAAGGCGCGGGCGGCATTGCGTGCAAGCGAGGCCCGGACGGAAAGCACATCCGGAATATGCGGGACCGCTTCCGGAGAAAGAGCGGCAAGGGCCTGCCCCAGAGCATTCACCAGTGAGTCTCCGTCCTCCGGTTTGACCCACAGGGCGGCATCACCGAGGGCTTCGCGATTGGAAGGAATGTCGGACGCGATGACGGGAATCCGGTACGCGGCGGCCTCCAGCAAGGCGATGGACAGCCCTTCGATGGAAGAGGGCAGACAGAACAAGTCCGTACGCCGCAACAAGGCATCTTTTTCAGCACCGAAGACCTCGCCCAAGTACTCCACCTCTTCATAACGGTCCATCATCGCCTTGATCTTCCGCCCGTAGGCGGCGGACTCGTCCAGGGACCCCGCGATAAGCAGGCGGGCCTTCAAAGCCTGGCCGGCACACACTTGCGAGAAAGCACGGATCAGCAGGTCCACATTCTTTTCGGGGGAAATCCGGCCCATATATAAGAGGGTAGGAATCTTCGGAGAATGCTCCGCACGATCACCGCCGGGGCCGCATGCGACAGAAGCGGGAGCCGGCAGGTCCACGGCACTGGGAATGGTGACCGCCTTCCCCTCACAGGCATAATGGCGGATGTACCAGTCGGTCTGCTCCCGACTGCAAAGGACGATGTGTTTGTGCCGGCGGGCCGCCCGGGCCTCGCAAAGGCGCAACATCCATTGTTGCACCCCATTGTATTTGCTGCGTTTCCACTCGAAGCCATGTCCCATCAGGATGGTCCTGACCCCCTTGCGCTCTGCCAGGGGGCTCCAGACGGCGCTGGGCCAGACATTGTAATGGATCAGATCGCACCCCTCGGCCAAGGCTCTGCGGGTAGCCCGCCAGGAAGCCAGCATCTTGCAGAGATACTTGCTGCGCGGCGCCTTGAAATACAGCACACGGACATCCTGATGGAATCGGAGACCGTCATGGCCGCTTTCGCAGCAGACAGTCACATCGTGTCCCCGTGCGGCAAGGGCCGTGGAAAGATGGAGCATCCAGTTCTCGATACCCCCGACTGAGAACACATCCCGGCCACCGATAAAAAAGATTTTCATCGTCCGCCCTCCTTTTTCTCCCGGCCGCTATCGGACATCGCTCCGCACCGCTCCGCACGACAGTCAGGCGGATGCTTCAGGACACTTCCGCAGCGACCGGACATTCGGCGACACTGTGCACCGGCAATCCACCCGGCCACCTGCAGGGGATGGCTTTTGATGGCCGGCGAAGCCGTACCCATCATCCAGCAGTTGCGGCGGCAGGAAGCGACCGCCTGCCGGACCTCGCGGGCCCGCGAACTGTTCCACAGCGCATCGAAATGCTCCACCCGGGCCAGATTGCCCATTGACAGGGCCTCCGCCATGCCGTTGCAGGGCAGGACCTCGCCGAAGGGATCGACAAAAAAATTGCTTGTCCCGGCCCGGCAAGGGAGCGGTCGGGGCCGTCCGAGCACATAGCCTTTCAACCCGTCGTTGAAATAAGCCCGCGCCCAGGACTTGAAAGAAGGCTCGGCCAGCATCTGTCCGGCCAGGGCGGCCAGGGCGGCCGCCACGCCCGCCCGGTCGGCAATCACATTATCATCCTTATGAAAATAAAACGAATTGTGGACCGCAGCCGTCGCAAACTGCACGCCCATCTGCCGGCTGAGCCGGTAGAGCGGCATCAGATCTTCCTGATTGCTGCCAGAAAGCGTAATGGCCAGACCGATGTCCTTACATCCCAGCGCCTGCAATGCACGCAGCGTCTCCATTCCCCTTTCAAAACCGCCCGGCATCCCGCGCAACGCATCATTTTTCTCCTGCAGGCCCTCCAGACTGATGCGGAATCCCGCCCCGGGATAGCGCCGAGCCATCGCCACGATGCGGTCCGTGTACCAGCCGTTGGTCGAGAAGACCACGCGGCGGGCCTTGCCGGAAAGGATGCGCACGATGTCATCCAGGTCTTCGCGCACAAAAGGCTCGCCGCCTGTGATATTGACGGCATTCAGGCGGGGCAGTTTCTCCAAGACTGACGGACTGAACTCCTCTTCACGCATAGACGGATGCTGCCAGATGGCGCACATCCGGCAACGGAAAGGGCAGCGATAAGTAACTATGGCACAAGCATCCATCATAAGAATTCCCGATAAATACCGATCAACTTGCGGGCCGTATCTTCCAGCCCGTAGCCCAGGCGAAGCAGTGCCTCCCGGGCGGAAGCGGCACCGCCTTCCGCCACCGCGCCATCGCCCCCCGATTCATCCTCCGGACCGCCCCGGAGTACCGCCTCGGCCCGGTCGGCCAGTTCCTGCGCATCAAAACCCCGGCAGACATGACAGCGGGGACAATGATGTCCCAGAAAAGGCAGGTCCCCGACCGGCGTAGCCACGACGGGCACATCGCACATCAGACATTCCTTGACGGCATTGGGCGATCCCTCAAAATCACTGGTCAGCAGATATATTTCGGAGGCATTGTACCACAAGGGCATACGCTCCGGCGCCTCCCCGCAGAGTTTGAGCGGACGGATCGTATCGCCCAGACGCCCTTGCAGCAACGCCATCACATCCTCAAAACGGTCCTCCCGTTTCTGGGAATTTCCCCTGGCATTGCGGCGGGGATTGGCATCGACAAAAAGGATATAGCGCCCGTCGGGCTCCAGTCCCAACTCTCGCTTGCAGGCGGCTTTGTCCATCGGCCGGAAGCGGTCGGCAGAACAGCCGTTGGGCAACACCCGGACTTTGGCATAAGAGACATAGTCCGCATCGGGCGCCTTCAAGATTATCCGGCGGAAAAAAGGATAGAGCAGACGGAAAACGAACTTTCCCCACTCGTGCGAGGGACTGTTCTGATAAGACAAGATGCACCGGCCCGGGTGGGACACCCCTGCCAGACTGAGCAGGCTGTCCCAAAGCGGCGCCGTCGTCAGACACAGCAGGATGCCCGCAAGTGCATGGTGTGCGTGCAGCACATCATAGCGGTGCGTCAGCAAATGCCCGAACAGACGCAGCCAGGCCCTCACATAGCGCAGCACAGACCCCCGGCCGTCCACATCGGACACGGCGCACTGCACGCCCTCCGCCTGCAGCGACTCCACCTGCCAGCGGACGAATACCCCGAATGCAGGCTTCCCGGGAGAGGGATAATTGGTCGTGATGTGCAGTACTCTCATCGGAAATATTTTTTTTCGTTGCGGATTAAGGCCACAAAGATAAAAATCATCATGGAAAAAGCCCAGAGCGAAGAGCCGCCATAACTCAAAAACGGCAGCGGAATCCCGATGACCGGCATCAGTCCGATGGTCATTCCGACATTGACAACCAAGTGCAGGAAGATGATTCCGGCTATACTATAACCATATATCTGCGTAAAAGTCTCCCGGGACGACTCGGACAAAATCAGGATGCGCCCGATTAGGAAAACATACAGGGCGATGGTCAGCAGACAGCCCACAAATCCCCACTGCTCTCCGATGGTACAGAAAATGAAGTCCGTACTCTGCTCCGGCACGAATCCGTAGGACGACTGCGTACCCTTGAGCCATCCTTTGCCCCAGAAACCGCCGGAACCGATGGCAATCATGGACTGCCGCACGTTGTAGCCGGCTCCGGAAGGGTCTTCTTTCATTCCGAACAAGACCTCGATGCGCGTCCGTTGATGCTCCTGGAGGACATTCTGGAACACCCAGGGCACCGCCCGGGTAATCAGCAGACCCAGGACCAGCGCAAGGGCGACAAATACGCGGAAGGAGTTTTTTTCCCGCCACGCCCGGACCAGACAACCGATGAACATCGCAAGGGCTGCCCCCGCCAGCAGCCAGGACGGACGGAGGAAAGCCAGCGGACCTTCCGCCATCCAACTGCGGTACAACCAGGGATAAAAGGCCAGCAGCAGACCGGCGGGCAGATACAGAGTGAAAAGTCGGCGCAAGTTGCTGCGTTCCGCACAGACGCAGACGGCCGCAGCCGCCATGGTCACCCAAAGGGCCACATAGGGAGAATACACGAGGGTCAGGATGAATACGACGATGATCATCAGCAGGAGCAGCAGCCACCAACCCGAGAGCCCCTCCCGGTAAAGCACGAACAGAAACGAGAGATAGACCAAGGCCGACCCCGTCTCGTTTTCCGCCACGATGATGAGCATCGGCAACAGTATGATGGCAAGGGTGAGCAAAAAATCCTGCCGACGGGACAGACGGAAGCCGTAGCGGCTCATCCACTTGGCCAAGAACAGGGAGGTCGTAATCTTGGACAGTTCCGCCGGCTGGAAACTCACCGGCCCCAGAACGAACCAGGAATGGGAGCCCCGCGTATTGGCCCCCAGGAAAATGACCGCCACCAGCAAAAGCAGCATCACCCCGTACAGCAAGGGCGAGAGTGCCTCGACGGTACGCGGAGGAATGGCAAACAGAATCAAGACATCCAGCAGCAGGGCGGTCCCGATCCAGACGAGTTGTTTGCCGCTGCGCATCTCCCAGGAAAAGATGGAGCGCACATTCTCCGGATCATATTCGGAAGCATAGATGCTGAGCCATCCGACGAGCAGAAGGAGCAGATACGCGCCCACCAGATACCAGTCAATGGTATTCAGCCAACTTCTTTCCGCTGTACTGCGTCCGATCATTTCGTTTTCACTTTATCCATTAAATTCCCCTCCAGCACGCGCTTTTCCAAAGCCTTGCGTCCCGAGGAAATCTCCCCGTTCAGATACTTCTCCACCAGCAGGGAAGCGACCGGCGCTGCCCAGGTGGCTCCGAATCCCCCGTTTTCCAGATAGGCCGCCACGGCGATTTTCGGCTTGTCCCGGGGGGCGAAACAGATGAACACGGAATGATCGTCCCCGTGCGGATTCTGCGCCGTACCGGTCTTGCCGCAGATGTCCAGTCCCTCGACGGCCGCCACCCAGGCCGTGGCTCCGCTGCCGTAACCCGCATTGACCGCCCGGTACATGCCGGGAATGATCTGGGCAAAACGGGTGGTATCTACCAGCGTATAGTGACGCCGGCGGTATTTTTCATCCATGGGGAACTGCTCGGTTTCCTTGATCAGGTGGGGTGTATAATAATATCCCCGGTTGGCGATGGTGGCGCAGAGATTGGCCAGGTGCAGGGGGGTACAGCCCAATTCCCCCTGTCCGATGGACAATGAAATGATCGTGTGGGCTTTCCAGGCATTCCGGCCATAGTAGCGGTCATAGTAGGATGCCGCCGGGACAAATCCGCCCAACTCGGAGGGGAAATCGCTGCCCAGTTTGCTGCCGAAGCCGAAACTCTCCACATACTCCCGCCATTTCGTATAAGCCTGTTCGGCCGTCCCATAGGCAGGGTTGTCGATCAGGTCCTTGAACACATAACAAAAATAGGCATTGCAGGACATCATGATGCCTTCTTCCATGTCGATGGGGGAACGGTGGTTATGGCAGCCCAGGCGGTTGTTCCGGCCGAAATGATAACCGGCATGGCAAGCGTACTTCGTGGCGGGCGTAAACACGCCTTCTTCCAAACCGATCAGGGCGTTGACCAGTTTGAACACCGATCCCGGCGGATAAGCCGCCTGCACGGCCCGGTTGAACATGGGCTTGTAGGGATTGGAAACAATCTCCTGATAATGGGCGCCGATGTCGGCCAGACAGTCCACATCGATGCCGGGGCTGGAAACGGCGGTGAGAATCTCGCCCGTGGCCGGCTCGATGGCCACCAGGGAGCCCACCTTGTTCTGCATCAGTTGCTGGCCGTAATGCTGGAGCGGCGCGTCGATGGTGGTGGTGATGTCCGTCCCGGAGACCGCAGGCTTGTCCGCTTCCCCGTCACGGTAAGACGCCCCGATACGGCCGCGGGAGTCACGATAATAAATCTTTTCCCCTTTTTCTCCCCTCAACAGCCGCTCGCAAGAAAACTCAAGTCCCGTCTTGCCGGCATAATCTCCGCTCTTGTACTCGGGATGCTTCTTGATATAGGCGGCATCAACCTCGCTGATGTAGCCCAGGAGATTGCCGCACGCATTGTAGGGATATTGGCGCAGACTGCGGGCCTGACCGGAGAACCCGGGGAAACGCCAGGCAATCTCCTCGAAACGCATATAGGTCTCTTCGGGGAGTTTGGGAAACATCACGACGCTGCGGTAGCCGATTTTCCGACGGGCGCTGCGGGTGGTGTATCCGGCCAGTTTCTCTTTGATGACTTCCGGCCCGACTCCCAGGGCCCGGCTGAGCGCAAGGGTGTCGAAGGGCTCGAGGGCGGAAGGCGTGCAGAGCAGGTCATAACAGATTTTGTTGCCCACCAGGATCTGGCCGTTGCGGTCATAAATGATACCCCTGAGCGGATAAACCGGGATGTGGACCATCGAATTGTTGAGGGCATCCGTCTTGTAACTGTCGTCCATCAACTGGATGTAGAAGATACGCCCGAGCAGAATCAGCGCCGCCACCCCGAGGACGGCGAGCATTTTGGTATGACGGGACGGGCCGGTCATTTTTCCAGAAAAGCCAGCAATACAGGTATGGCCAGCAGCAGGTCGGCACCCAGGGAAAGCGCAAAGGTAGCCAGGCAGGGCAGCCAGCCCCGCTCACCTGCCGCATCCACGGTCACATACAAAAGCAGGAACAGTGCCGTGCAGATAAGGACACAAGCAAAGATAGGAAGCAAGCCCCACTTGCGCCAGGAGATGCGCTCGCCCCGGCTGACGAGTTCTTCGTTGAAGAAATGCACCAGCAGATAGCGGCGGAGCAGCGCGACAGGGGTCAGGGCGAAGGCGTTGAGACCGATGAGACCGTCCGCCAGGAAATCCACCGCCAGACCGCTCAGGAAGGCCACGACCATGGCATGAAGCACGGACCATTGGGAGGGCAGACAGAGAATCATGACCGGAAGCAGGGTCAGCACGCACCAGGGGCCCGTCTGGAACAGATGGCTGACCAGTACTTGCGCAAGCAGCATCAGGAGGTAGAGAAAAGTCGGATTGCGGTTCATTGTTCCAGTTGCCGGATTTCATCCCGCCAGGTCCTGCTGACAATCACCACATAGCGCAGGCGGGCAGGGTCTTCATACAAATTCAATTCGATATCCTGGGTCCCGTCCGGAGAAATCCGCGTCTGCCCGGTGACGCCGACCGGAATGTCGGGGGGAAAAAGGGCGGAATAAGAACTGGTCCGGATTTCACGGCCGGGAGGAATCAGGATGTGGTGGGGAATGGAGCGGATGCGGGCACCGCTGCGGCCTTTTCCGTCCCAGACCATCGGGCCGGTAACTCCCGTACTGTCTTCCCGCACGCTGACGGTCATGCCCACGCTGAAAAAGGAACGGACATAACTGTAATGGGGCGAAACGGCCTCCACGACCCCGACCACGCCCCGGGGCGTAACCACTCCGCAATCAGCCTGCACCCCGTCTTCCGCACCCTTGTCCAGCAAGTAATAACTGTGATCGCCTTTGAACTGATGCTTGACAATCTGCGCCGGCAGGCCGGTCCAGTTGTCACCGCCTTTCCGCTGTCGGCCCGCAGGCAGGGAAAGCGTGTCCTGCGTGCGCCGCCCCTCCAGGCTCAAGACCCGCATCAGATACTGGTTCTGTTCGGCGAGAAGCGCATTTTCTTCTCTCAGATGAAAGTAGCGCCGCACATTTTCCACACCGCCCCAGACAAAAGCCGTCACCGTGTGGGAAAGGCGCCCCATCCAGGAACGCTGGATCTCGGAGTCATACCCGACCATAGCCAATGCAGCCACTTCCATCAAGATGAAGGCGGCTGCATGAATCCAATGCCGACGACGGGTATTCGTACTCCCTGCTGTCATCAGCGCATCAGGAAAGGATAGTTGTCCGTATTTTTCAAAGCAATGCAAGTTCCACGGGCCACGGCCTTGAGCGGGTCATCCGCCACATGGAAAGGAATGTTCATCTTGTCGGAGAAACGGGCGGCCAGTCCCCGCAGCAAAGCACCGCCGCCGGCCAGCCAGACGCCCTGTTCGACGATGTCGGAATAATGCTCGGGCGGCGTCTGCTCCAGGACATGGATAATCGCGGACTCCAGTTTGCTGATGGTCTTGTCCAGACAATGGGCAATCTCTTCGTATGTCACCACCGCCTCGACGGGACGCGCCGTCATCATGTTGGGACCGATGACCCGGAAAGGCTCGGGCACCTCGTCCGGCGGCAGATTCGGCATCACTGCACCCACCGCGCACTTGATTTCCTCGGCCGTCACTTCTCCCACCTTGAGGCTGTAT
>CAMNQO010000034.1 GCA_946549475.1 uncultured Bacteroidales bacterium | reverse complement strand
AGGGTCTTGCCGGAAAGTTCACCAAGAGGGACAAAAAGACCTTCGGCATTATCCCCGGCATCACTGATAAGGATTACTACACCAACTCCAGCCACGTTCCGGTATACTATCACTGCACTCCGGAGCACAAGGCCAAGATTGAGGGCCCTTACCACAAGTATGAGAACGCCGGCCACATCTTCTATGTGGAAATCGACGGCGACGCCACCCACAACCCCGAGGCCATTATGAGCATCGTGGACCTGATGGACAAATACGATATCGGCTACGGTTCCGTCAACCACAACCGCAACCGTTGCCTGGACTGCGGCTACGAGGATGCCGAGGAGAACCTCACCGAGTGCCCGAACTGCAAGAGCAAGAACATCGACACCCTGCAGCGCATCACCGGCTACCTCGTGGGTACGACCAACCGTTGGAACAGCGGCAAACTCGCCGAGCTGCACGACCGCATCATCCACAAATAGCCCTTGGCAGCCATTGTTTTACATATCAATAAAATACAGAAAAGGACCTACGAAATAATCAGTAGGTCCTTTTCTATAAACAAATGTTCCTCAGCGACTTATCTGCAAGACCCCCTACTCTTCCATCCAGTGGTCGCTGCGGAAACAGGGAACGGGAACGCCGAAGGTATTTTCCAAGTCGCCGTCGGAGAAGTTGCGGAAGTTGTAACGGACTGCGACGGGAGCGGGCACCTGCGCGGACTTGACCTCGATCTCACTTCCATTGCGCATTTTCGCCTCGGCCGGATGGAACACCTGGTCCTCCCCCGCCAGTTCAAAACCTTTTATCCGGGGATCGCTGGCGGAGCCCAGCCCTTTCGCCGTATTCTCGAAACGGACCGTAGCAACACCTCCATCAAATGAATACGAGACAGGGAAGGCAAAGCCCGAAGCCAGCCCCACGGGCTCGTCATAGACTTTTTCCAGGGCATAGAGTGCGAATTGCCGGGCCACATCCTTCTTCTTGGCCGGATGGATGCACCGCTCGTCGCCGATACTCTCGGTCACGGCAGCATAAGCGTTGGGAATGAACTTCAACGAACGAAGTTGGTTTTCAACGAAGAAAGCCCGGGTCGTGGCCTTGCTGTCCTTGTACCGATGAGGCGCAATGGTGGTGAACATGAAGGGCATCTTATTGTGCCTATCGCCCCAGGCAGCCCGCCACTGCTGCACCATGGCCGTCTGCATCAAATCGTAATACCTGTCACCGAGGTTGGCCTCGCCCTGATACCAGACAAACCCCCGGGCCGCATAGCCGGCCACGGGCTGCATGCGGCTGTTCCAGATGGTCGCGACCGCTATCGGGGATCTGTTCTTCTGGTTTTTCCGGTCCAGCACATGCTGCAGACGCTCGTCGGAGACATTGTCCTTCAAAGCATGGGACACCGCTTCCGCCGTCATATACGGCTCAATCTTGCAGCCGCCCCAGGCATTCTCGATGATGCCGACCGGTACGCCGAGCGCTTCGGTGATGTATTCCGAGAAAAACCAGCCGATGGCGCTGACAGTGGCTGCCGAGTTGCCGCAGCCCAACTCCCAGGACACATAGGGGACATCCTTTTGGGAGTTGACGGTAGCCGGGCGCTTGATTTTGAAAATACGGATTTTGTCGGCATAGCGGGGAGAAGCCAGAAGCGTTTCCACCGATCCTTCCACCTTTTGCATGCCGAAGCCGATGACGGGCATTTCCATATTGGACTGTCCCGTGAAAATCCACACTTCGCCGATCAGCACATCCGTAAAGTTCCGTTTTTCCTGGCCGGAGGACACCTGCATGCTGTAGGGGCCGCCCGCTTCGGGGGTGGAGACCAGGACTTTCCAGTTCCCGTCCTTGTCGGTGACCGCCGCATAGGAGCGTTTGTTCCAGGAAGTGGTGACGCTCACCTTCGTCCCCGGCTCCGCCCAGCCCCAGACAGGAGTCTCCGTATTGCGTTGCAGCACCATGTGGTCGGAAAAGATGGAGGCTACTTTGAAAGGAATCTTGTCCGTGAGGACAAAAATACCGTCCTGGCCCTGGATGAAGATCTGCCCTTTATAAAAGGAAATATCCTCCAACTCTCCGGTCGTACACTGGCTCAGGTCGATTTCCTGCATGCTTTTTTTCTTCAGGTCCCAGACATAGAGGACGGAAGGATGCTGATCCGTCCCCAGGCCCGTGGGCATATACAACTTGTCATTCTCCACATACAGACCCTGTCCGATGGGATTGAAACGGAAAGAAGAGACTTCCTCGATGAGATAATTTTCCAGGGCATCTTCGGGACGAAGCACCACCTGGGCTCCCTCGGAGAGCCTGGGCAGACGGAATTTGATGATACGATGACGGTTGGCCGGATCATTGTTGTCGATGGTATTGCCATAGCCGTAGAGCCATTGGTTTTTCCGGTCGATGACCCATTGGAGGGCATAGCCGAAATCATGATTCTTGTCGTCATAGAAAATGGTCTGCATCAGCGTGGAGCCCTTCATGTCGGGTGCAATGCGCTCTGCGAAAAGCAGGTCTTTGCGGCCCTCATAAGGATTTCTGTGACACTGGCTGACATAAAGTACAGGCAAGGGGTCCTTGGCATCGTATTTCTCCGTGCCGAAAGTTGCGACATTGGCGTGGTTGACATCGCTGAATGTCGCAAGACGGAACTGCGCCACCTGCGTGAAGGACTGTCCGGAAAGCCGGTAGACGGTAGCCGCTCCCTGATTCTGACAACTGACCATGTAATCCCCGGAAATATCCATTCCCTGATAGGACCAGCCGTGCTGCCTGTGATTCATTTCCTGCATGGGACCGAGAAAACGCGCGTTCTGCGCAGACAGTGTGCATCCGCACAGAAGGACAAGAAAGAAAAGTCGGATTTTTTTACACATGGTTTGATTGGAATAAAGATGATTTCTTGGAAGGGAAAAGCGCGGCGGCGAGGAAACCGCACCCATAGCCCCACAGTTGGACAAAAGAAGTGCCGACGGACAGGAAGGCGACTTTCGGACCGCAGTGGAAAAGGCTGTCCGTAAAAATCAGCAGGGCGTAAAGCAACAGCGGGAGCAGGGCGAGCCCTCCCCAATGCCAGCAGAAGACTCCGGCGGCTGCCGCGCAGAAACAACATAGGGCAAACATCAGGAGCAGCAGGGAGCCCAGCGTAAAGAGGGCCGGCAGCGTATGGACGGCCTTGAGGCTATGCGGGTGTTTCCGGGTCAGATGGATCCGGGCGGCACCGGAATGATACACTTGCCGGAAAAAAGCGGCCATGTCGGTGCGGCGCTTGTGACAGACCCAGGCATCCTTGAGCAACACGCTCTTGAAGCCGGCGCGTATCAGGCGGATGCTCAGGTCGATGTCCTCCCCGTAGCGCATGCCGGAAAAGCCCCCGACACCTTCAAAAGCCCTGCGGGAAACTCCCATATTGAAACTGCGCGGATGGAATTTATCCATTTTCTCACCCCCGCCCCGGATGCCGCCGGTGGTATAAAACGAGGTCATCGAATAACTCACGGCCTTTTGCATCGCACTGAAGTCCGCAGCCGCCCGATCAGGCCCGCCGAACACATCGCAGCCCGTCGCGGCGATGCCTTTTTTCACTTCCGCCACATAACCGGGCGGAAGCAGGCAGTCGGAGTCCAGAAAAACAAAAAAATCCCCCCGGGCGAGGGCCGCACCCTCGTTGCGGGAAAGCCCCGGTCCGGTATTGGGCTTACGGTGGTAACGGATTGTGAGCGAAGGTGTAGCGTTTTCGGCAGGCTCATCCGACCGGAAGGCCCGCACCACTTCCTCCGAAGTCTTTTGTGAGCCGTCCTCCACCACAATCACCTCGAAATCCCGGTCCGTCTGCTCCGCGAGCGAAGCCAACAGTTCCCGCAACTCCCCGGGACGATTGTAAACCGGTATGATGAGGCTCAGATACATTCTGTTTGCCGACGGATCAGTATTCGTCATCTTCCATGCCGAGGATGACTTTGGCCTCTTCGCTGAGGCGGCTCTTGTCCCAGGCCGGTTCAAAGACAAGGTCCACATCCACACTGACCACACCCGGAACATCCTCCACGGCCTGTCGGACCTGGGCGAGCACTTCATCCGCCATCGGGCAGTTGGGAGCCGTGAAAGTCATTTGGATATAAACATGGTGGTCTTCATCCACACGGAGTTCATAAATCAAGCCCAAATCATAGATATTGACCGGAATCTCCGGGTCATACACCGTCCTGAGGGCCATCACGATATCTCGTTCCAAATTCATAGTCTCACTTTTTAACGGATGTCAGCAGACATATCCTCCGCCAGCCGGCGGATGGTCTGCATCATCGACAGCAAGCCGTTCTGGCGGGTAGGAGAAAGATTCTCGCGCAGCCCGATACGGTCGATGAAGCGGTCGTCGGCCGACAAAATCTCCTGCGGGGTGCGGCCGGAGTACACTTCGACGAGCATCGCGATGATGCCTCGGGTGATGATGGCGTCGCTGTCGGCCGAGAAAATGACTTTCCCGTCCACCTGCCTTGCATCCAGCCAGACACGGGACTGACACCCTTTGATAAGGCGCTCTTCCGTCTTCTTCTCTTCGGGAAAATCCGGCAGCGCCTTGCCCATTTCGATGAGATATTCATACTTGTCCAGCCATTCGTCAAACTCCGAGAAGGCCTCCACCAATTCTTCCTGTTTCTGCGCAATCGTCATACTATCGCAACATATTCACCGCCTTGTCCAGGCACTTGATAAAATATTCCACTTCTTCCATCGTATTGTAAGGAGCCAGCGAGATCCGCAACATCCCCTCCCGGCCGAAATGCCGGATGACCGGCTCGGCACACATCAGTCCGCTGCGGACAGCCACGCCCATTTTGTCCAGAATCTGCGCCACATCTTCGTGATGCACCCCGTCGATGGTAAAGGAGAACACACCCGCCCGGCGGTACGGCACGGAATACTTGTCGGAGACGGACGCCGGAAGGGGGGCCGTGTCGCCATACAGACGCAGGTCGCTGCGGCCGCGCAGCGCAGTTTCAAGGTATGCACAAGTCGCTTCGAAGGCAGAGGCGAGCCTCGGTTCGCGGGCTAGCGTTGCGGTCCGGAAGGCTTCAGGGAAAGTGGCGACGGCGGCAAAATTGCCCGTCCCCGCCTCGAACTTGTGCGGCAGGCCGGCAAAAGTGGCTGCTTCAAGCGTCACGGTGCCGACCATCTCTCCGCCCGAGAGGAAAGGCGGCATCTGCTCCAGCCACGACTTCTTGCCATAGAGTACGCCCGTACCGGTCGGCGCATAGAGCTTGTGCCCTGAAAATGCGTAAAAGTCGCAGTCCATCGCCTGCACGTCCACCTTTTCGTGAACGATGCCTTGCGCGCCGTCCACCAGCACCGGCACTCCGGCGGCATGACAGAGACGGATCACCTCCTCAACGGGATTGACCAGCCCCAGTACATTGCTGATGTGCGTCACCGCCACCAGTTTCACGCGCTGATTGCTCCGTGTCCCGGCTTGCGTTCCGGACGGCACTCCGCCGAGCAGGGTTTTGAGCAGACCGAGGTCCCAGTGTCCCTGGTCGTCGATGGGGAGGATGCGCAGCGCCGCTCCTTTCCGCTGACAGAGCAACTGCCAGGGGACCAGGTTGGAATGATGCTCGCATTCCGAGACGACAATCTCGTCGCCCGCTCCGACGAACGCCTCTCCGAAACTGTACGCAACGGTATTGACGGCCGCCGTACAACCGGAAGTAAAAATGATTTCTTCGCGGGATGCCGCATTGACAAAGGCTCTCGTCGCCTCACGGGCCTGCTCGTAATAATCCGTCGCTTCGGCGGACAACTTGTGGACCGCACGATAGATGTTGGCATTGCTCTCCCGAGATACCTGCACGAACTTGTCCAGGACGGCCTGCGGACGCTGGGATGTCGCCGCATTGTCCAGATATACGAGATTTTTCCCGTACACCTTCCGCTCCAATATCGGAAAAAGCCGTCTGAACTCCTGTACTGTCATGACAATCTGCAAATATACGGATAAGCCGAGAGAAGAGCAAATCTATTTGCTCTTCCGAGGCGGGAGTATATTGCCGCAGACAACACTATAACGACAGGATTTCGGCGCTGAGGTCGTATTCATCGGCACCCGTGATGGTGACCGTGATGATTTCGCCGACCAGGCAATACGGGTCAAGTCCCTTGAGAAGGGGTGAACCGGTACCTACCAGGATTTCTCCGTCCACTTCCGGACTCTCGGACCGGCTGCGGCAGACCAGGACACCGTCGGCATAACTGTCCACGATGACTTCCTCCGTCGTGCCGATGCGCCGCTGGTTGCACGCACGCGAAATCTCGCCCTGCATGCGCATCAGGACATCGTAGCGGCGTTGTTTTTCCTCCTCAGAAACCGTGTCGGGCAGGTGTCTGGCGGCATAGGTCCCCTCCTCTTCGGAATAAGTGAAAGCGCCCAGCCGCTCGAAACGCGCTTCGCGTACGAAGTCCAGCAACTGCGCAAACTCCTCCTCCCCTTCTCCCGGATGTCCTACGATCAGCGTGGTACGCAGCACGAGTCCGGGGACTTTTTCCCGCATACGACGGATCAACTCCCGCGTCCACGCGCCCGTCACGCCCCTGCGCATCGCAGACAAGACCTTGTCGGAGACATGCTGGAGCGGAATATCCATATAAGCACAGACCTTGGGATTGTTTGCCATCTGCAGAATGACATCCTCGGGAAAATCATCGGGATAACTGTAATGGACGCGTATCCATGCGATGCCCTCCACGGCACTGAGGGCCTGCAGCAGATCGGCCAGGGCCCGTCTGTGGTAGAGGTCCAGCCCGTAATAGGTGCTGTCCTGCGCCACGACGATCAGTTCTTTCACGCCTTGCCGGGCCAGCATTTGTGCTTCTTCGACCAGTTTTTCCATCGGAATGGAGACATGGCGGCCGCGGATATGGGGGATGGCGCAATAGGAACAACGGCGGTCGCAACCTTCGGATATTTTGAGATAGGCGTAATGGGAAGGCGTGGTCAGATGGCGTCCGGCCGAGGCAAAGGCGCTTACGACCCCCAGGTAGCGGAGCAGAGGCTCAAAATCACGCGCTCCGAACCAGGCGTCCACTTCGGGAATGAGTGATGGCAAGTCGGCCGCGTAGCGCTCGCTCAGACAGCCGAATACGACCACCCGGCCGGCCTGGCCGTTTTTCTTGCGTTCCACCTGCTCCAGAATGCACTGGATGCTCTCCTCCTTGGCGTCTGCGATAAAGCCGCAGGTGTTGACCAGCACCACATCCAGAAATCCGTATCCTCCGGGCGGCGCAGCATCGACAGCTACGCTTGCGGGCATATCGTCCTCGGGGACGATGGCATACTTGGATGCCAGCAACGAGAGCAGATGTTCGCTGTCCACCCGGTTTTTGCTGCAACCGAGCGTCAGGACTTGTAAACGAGGCAAGGACATGGTCCGTCGCAATCCGCAATCCGCACTCAGGCTTCCGCCGCCGCGCTTTCTTCTGCCGGCTCTTCCTCCACGAAGTCGAGGGAGGCAAATTGCACCAGCGCATTGTACCAGTCGAGAATCTTCTTCATGTGGGAGAGATAGAAACGGTCGCGGTCGTAACCGGGGACCGCTTTCTCGAACAAGGCCTGGATCGTCGCGCCGTCTGACTTGGAAGTCGGAGCGGCCGTTCCGTCCAAGGTCCCGGCCAGCGCCAGGAATACATCTTTGAGTTTCATTTCCCCTTCGTCGGTATAGATGGACACATCGGACAGGGCCGTCAGACGGGTGTGCAGGGTGACGGACATCCTTTTCTTGTCCGCCAGCGACTCGACGATGACGCCGCTGCGGGACTGGGCGAGGTAGGTATAAAGGCCGCTCTGTCCGGAGACGGCGAGGGTTTTGGTCAAATCTGTTTTCATTTTGTTTCTATTTATGACTGTTTGTTTTCCTATTGAGGTCCGGGCTCTCGCCGGCCGGAACGAGCGTCCGGTAAAAAGCCCGTACTTGACTGACAAAATCACGCCCGTCCCCGTCATTGCGCAACAGGCGGCTCACGCGGGGGTCGTCCGGAGCGGATTGTTGGGAACGGATGCGTGCCAGGGCCTGTTCCCGGCTGCATCCGTCACGACGGATGACGCGCTCCAGCCGCGTTTCCAGCGGTGCGTCCACATACAGGACCGCATCGCAGGCAAGACTTGCTCCGGCTTCGGACGAAAAAAGCAGAGCCGATTCCAACCCCACCCACGGAGCGGTCTGCGACGCGCACCACGCCTTGAAATCCGCCACAACGAGGGGATGCACCAGGGCATTGACTTTCAGGCGGTCCTCCCGGTTGCGGAAGATGAGCGCCGCCAGTTTTTTCTTGTCCAGCGCACCCGCTCCATCCCGCACGGAGCATCCCAACGCCTCTTCAATCCGCACGAGCAAGTGTGGATGACGCAGATAAAGTTCCTTGGCACTCCGGTCACAGTCATACACCGGCATGCCGCAATCCTGCAGCGCACGGCTGGCCATGGATTTTCCGGCTCCGATCGGGCCCGTTATCAGCAAGACTTTCATTCTGACAAAGTGACTACCTGCGGTTCGAGACGATAGGACAACAGCCATGACGGCTGGTTTTTCAGACGGATCAGCGCCGTTGCTCCCCGGCTGCCATACGCCTGTGCGGCATCGGCATAGAGTTCAAGTTCGTCCTCCACCCCCTGCACGAGCGGGAAGGCGCAGTTGGCGACCATCTTCGCCTGAAGGACGGACAACATCGGGTTGCGTCCTTCGGGAACATTCTCCAAGGCGATGTTCAGGTAAAAAACCTTTTCCACACAACGGCGGACGCGTATCGAGTAGCGGACCTGGGACTGCGAAAAGCGTACGCCCGACACCGGTCGCAGACGGACCTGGCCGCCCATGGCCGACGAGACATTGTTTTCTACGACCAGATGGGTATGGACGGCGTCGATATGCTCCAGGCGAAGGGGATCGGCATAAACCAATATCGAGTCCGGCTCCAGGGAAACGGGAGCGGAGAACTGATACTGGGAATTGAGCACGATGCTTGATTCGAGGACGACAGGGACTTTCTTGCAGTCCTTGCGGACAAAGCGGAAAAAGACGGTATCGCGGTCGAAATATTCCATCACTGCCGACTCCCCGAAGATGTTGTGGGTATAATCGGCCAGATCCTTGGCTACGATGTAGAAGGACCCGGAAGGATGCGGATGGAGGTCGTCGGCCTGAAAGCGCACGCGACAGGGATTCGTATTGCCGTACCACTTGTCCCGGATGATGTCGAAACCGGTCGCCCTGACACGGGCCACAATCCTTTCACTCTCGGCGGACCGGCTGTCATACCCGTCCAGGCCGTCGCACAGGGCCGATACGGGGACGGACAAAGAGACTGAGTACTTGAGCGACAGGTTGTGAATCGTCCAGACGGCGGCGGCAAGCACGAAGGAAAGCACCAGCGCAAACCAATCCCTGCGCCGGAGATGCTGCAAGTCCGCCATCAGTTTCGTCAAACGCCCCATCGGGAACGGAATGCGGTCCTACTCGTCCTTTTTGGCTTCGTCTTTCGCGGCCTCTTCCTTCTTGGGCTCGTCTTTCTTGGAGTCGTCTTTCTTTACGGCACCGGCCTGCGGTCCCTGAATGGCGCTCTTGTTGAAAGTGATACAGACATTTTTGTCCACTTCGACGACAACTACGCTCTCTTTCACCTCCCGGACGACACCGTTGATACCCCCGATCGTGACGACTCTGTCACCCTTCCGGAGGGCATCCAGAAACTTCTGGAGTTCCTTGCGCTGCTTGTTCTGGGGACGGATCATGAAAAAATACATCACGACGAAAATGAGCAGGATCATAATCCACATGGAGAGGCTGCTGCCGCCCGGCTGCGTCGCGGCCTGCAAGAAGATAAATAAGGTGTTCATATACTTAAAAAATTAATGGTTACGCTTTGACGATTTCTCCGCTCGCCTGCATCTGACGGACCAATCTGTCCAATACTCCGTTGACAAACACGCTGCTCTTGAGCGTGCCATAGTATTTGGCGATTTCCACATACTCGTTCATCGAGACGCGGAGCGGAATGTTCGGGAAATGGGTACACTCTGCCAGCGCACAGACAATCAGACAGATATCCGTAAGGACCAGACGGTCTTTCTCCCAGCCTTCCGCGAGGGCGGCTATCCGGTCGGAATAGTCGGCATAACTGCAATAGGCGTATTCGAGCAACCTGGCGGCAAAGGCGCTGTCATCATCGACGGCAGCCGCAGATTTCTGTTTCAGCAAGTCGCTCTGGTAAAGGGGAGGAAGCCGCCACGGCTTGCCGGCGGCGATGTCGGAAAAACTCCGGCAGCACCAGGTCAGCGCATAAGCCAGGTCATCGTTCCACCACAAGTTCATCTCCTCCAGCAAGTCTTGCAGTTCCGGCAGGTCGGTAAACTCCTCTTCAAAAATATGGGTAAACAGCGCACAGTCTTCTTTCAAGGAGCGCCCTGGAGCGTCCATATAGGCCTTGTACCAATCTTTGGCGGCAACATTGTTCAGCACTTTCTTGAGGACGAGGTCGTACTGCTGCCAGGAAAACTTTCTTTTCTGGAACTGCTTGATAAATTCCGGATCTTCGGACAGATACCGCGCGAGGGCGTTGTCCGCGAATTTGGTATTGGGATGGAGGTCTTGCTCCGTGGGGTGGGCCTTGTGACGGGCGGATTCAAGGCGGGCCGCCGCCAGTTCCGTCAAAGGAACGACGATACCCGACATAAACAGATAGAGGTCCCGCGTGGCCTCCGCAGACTGCTTGAAAGCGGCCTGAACATCGGCCAGAGATGCCGGGGAAGCGGATTCCCAAGTTTGGACAGCCGCGTACAGCGACTTGAAAATCTTAATCCTCAATATTCTTCTGTTCAACATATTCAAAGAAAATTTACGCAAAGATACATCTTTTTATCAAAATAATTCTATATTTGCAACAGATTTATTGATAATATCCTTACGATATGCACAACGATGATTATCAGGACGCTTCAAACAAGTTTGAACGATCCGCCGAAGATGTCTTTTCGAAGCCTGTCAGAGCCGGGAAACGTACTTACTTCTTCGATGTCAAGTCAACACGCGGTGGAGATTTTTACCTGACGATTACCGAAAGTAAGCGCAAGGTGGAAAGAGACGGGAGTTTTACCTATGACAAGCACAAGATTTTCCTCTACAAGGAAGATTTTGAAAAGTTCAGCGAGGGACTGTCCGAGGTGATCGGTTACATCCAGCGCAATGGTACGAAACCCGATTACAACGGACCGGAAAAGAATGAAGAACGAGGCACAGAGGATTTCTCCGGGGTTGATTTCGAAGAACTTTAACCCGCACGGCATTTCATTGTACCCAGGCGAGACGGCATCCGAGTGTTTCGCCTGAGTAAGATTTATTTGTATCTGACATGAACCTGTTGAAAAAAATCGTCGTCTGGCTCTGCATCATCGGCATTTTGGCCGGAGCCGGAGTTTTCTATTTCCATTTTTATTTTGTATTCGGAGAGGGAACGAAAGCCGGCGAACTCAATTTCGTCGTCCGCAAGGGCATCGTTTTCAAGACCTACGAAGGCCGTCTCATCCAGGCCGGCCTCACCTCCAAAGGTCCGGTCAGCCGTTCCGGTTCCGGCCTGCAGTCCAACGAATTTAACTTCTCGGTGGACAACAAGGAAGTGGCGGAGTTGCTGATGCGCAAGAGCGGCTGTCTCGTCCAACTCCACTATCGGGAATACCGCGGCGCCCTCCCCTGGCGCGGCCACAACAAATTCGTCGTTGACAAGATCGAGTACATCAAAGACATCTATCAGGACTCCGATGCCATAGAAGGGACGGAGCACGCCGGCGAGGATGCCGGATCCGGCTCCCAGGACAGCACGGAAATCTCGCTGTAAGACAAAAAAGAGCCGCTGCATCGTCTGCAACGGCTCTTATAGCAA
>CAMNQO010000033.1 GCA_946549475.1 uncultured Bacteroidales bacterium | reverse complement strand
TTCAGTGAGAAGGCGCTGATGGGAGCCGTCCAGATTCCCATCCTCTTCCAGGTCACGGTGCCCCTTTCCCAGCGCATCCACCTGTACGCCAACCTGGGCGCTACGCTGGCTTTCAATGTCTGGGGACAGTACACCCAGCATTTCGTGAGTCCGGGTCTCAACGAAGATGGTGATCCCATTCCCGGCTGGGGCTTCGCTTCGAGGGCCCAGCAGGACGGTGATGTCGTCTATCACGACAGCAATCCCGGTCCGTTTTCCTATTTTCTTGACGGCTCTGCTGCCGGTGGCCCGGTCCCGGTCATCGGAGGCTCCGCCATCCCGACCGCCAGGGAGGGAGTCGAACTGATTGACAAAGACGCCTACCATCAGCTGCAAGGCGACAACGCCTGGTCCCGGGGCGACGATATCAAGGGCAAACTGGACCTGAATGTCTTCGATGTCAAGGCTTCCGCCGAGATCGGTTTCCGCTGGGCTCTCGCCCGCAATTTCGCCCTCTATACGGGCGTCTATCTCGACTATGGTCTGCTATCTGCCCTGAAAAACAGCAATCGCGGCCTGATTGACAACAGCGAGCGCCGGGCCAGTATGGACAATTCCGAACATCGGTTAGAGACCGTGGATTATCCCGGACAGGAACCCGGTCTGGTCTATAATCCCATCTCGGCTGATGGATTCCCGGAAGGCACCCCGGAGTCCCACAGCGTCTTCAACGCCGTCGGTGCGCCCGCTGTCAGTTTTTATGAAGACAGCAGACCCGAATACCCCGGCGTACGTGCCCGGCTGGCCGACCCGCAGCGCTATGTTGCCGGCGGTGCCCACTCCTGCGGCATCAAGCTCCGTTTCGCCTTCGGTAATGCGCCTGCCCCCGCTCCTGAACCGGTCATCCAGTATGTCGAGCGCATCGTGCGTGACACGGTCGTGAACACCGTCATCCAGAAGGACACCGTCGTCAATACGGTCATCCAGAGGGACACGGTCACCAATACGGTCGTGGTCCGCGACACCGTCACCATCATCAAGGAAGTCCCCGTGGAAATCCGGAAGGTGATGGCCGACCTGTCCAATTCGCTCTTCGATACGGGCAAGGCCGTCATCAAGGATGCCGCCAAAGGTCCCCTCTACACGGTGGTGATGTGGCTCAAGGAAAATCCGAACGCCAAGGTGGAAGTCTCCGGCCACACGGACAATGTCGGCTCACCCGCCTACAACCAGGACCTCTCCGAGAGGCGGGCCAAGGCCGTGTATGACTACTTCGTGGCCAGCGGCGTGGATGCTTCCCGCCTGAGTTACAAAGGTTACGGGATGGAGAAGCCCATCGCGGACAATGCCACTCCGGAAGGTCGTCAGCAGAACCGCCGCGTCGAGCTCAACGTGATTGAGTGAGTGCTGCGCGGCCCGCTCGGGATGCTTGACCCTTATAGCACAGCCGCCACCGCATCGTAATACTTCTTGGAGACGGGGATGCCCTCCCCGTCTTTTGTTTGTCCGGCGCCCAGATCGACGAAGAAGAATCCGTGCCCGTCTTTCTTGATGGTCTTGATGAAGCGGGGATTGACGATGTAGCAGCGGTGGGTGCGGACAAAGCCGGCTCGTTCACAGAGCGGCTCGACGCTCTTGAGCGAGTTGCGCAGGATAAACGCTTTGATCTGGCCGTTCTCGCTGTAGTACAAGCGGATATAATTCTCATCCGAACGGATGTAGAGCAGGTCGCCCGCCGCGCAGACAAACTTGAGTTGGTGCCGGTTGTCATAGAATTTCAAGCGCAGTTGGGCATCCGCCGGATCCGCATGCAGCGCATTGTCCAGGGCATAGAGCAAGGTGACGGTCAGATAGGGGTACAAGAGTATGGATGACAGGGCTGCAAAGCACCGGCCCCAGTAAATGAAGTAACTCGTATCGCCTTGTGCCATCAGTACCAGGTAGAGCGCGACAAAAGCCGAGCCGACGAGCCATTCAAAACCGCACCAGATGCCGTAGCGAATGAGCGTGAGGTCCGTCTTGCGGCTGGCATAATAGAATATAATCCGCAAAATCAGCAGCGAAACCCCGACGATTGCCGTGACGATGGGCAGGTTGAAGATGAAAATGTTGTCGATGGACCGGTACAGTCCTTCTCCTGCGTACAGCAGTTTCATCCATAACGCAGGCTCGTAAAACAGTACGCTTGCGACAAAAAAGCCCGTTGCGGCAAGTATCAGGAATATCTGCGAGCGGAAACTGCGCATGGAAGGCGGGAATTTGTTCATATTTTAGTCAACAATTTTGGTGTGACAAAGATAAGGCAAATATTTTTTCGTCACAAAATTTCCGGCCTTTCGTCACTTTTGAGCAGTATTCGTCCCCAAAAACGGATATTCGTGACATTTTCTTGACAGCGAGCATCTGCCGGTCTATCTTTGCATCCGTTTTAATGCCGGCCTCGCGGAAGCGGGCCCCCAAAACCTCGAAAAGATGATGAGAATGTTTATCATGTTGAAAAGTCTGCAAAAAATCCTTACCTTTGGGGCTTGGATTAGCGAATAACCAAGAAGACGGATTATGAGTTTCAAAGCCAGATTTTGCGGAAAGTTGCTCCATCTGCTCGGATGGACGGCCGTGGAGCCTCCGGTGCCCGAAGACCGCTGCATCATTTTGGGAGTTCCCCATACTTCCATCTGGGACTTTTTTATTTCCTATCTATATTATGCCTCCATCGACGGCAAGGCCAAGTGCATGATCAAGAAAGAGATGTTCTTTCCCCCGCTCGGCTGGATCTTGCGGGCGATGGGAGGGATTCCGGTGGACCGGACCTCTCCCACCAGACTGGTGCGCAGCATCATCGCCGAGATGGAGAAAGGCGGGAAGTTTCACCTGGCTCTCGCTCCCGAGGGTACCCGCAAGCCCACCGCCCGCTGGAAGGCCGGTTTCCATCTGATAGCCCGCGAGACGGGCATCCCCGTGTATATGGGCTATTTCGACTGGAAGACCAAAAGAGTCGGCCGCGGACAGAAGATCGAGCTGACCGCTGATGTCAAGGCCGATATGCTCCGCATCCAGCAGATGTACGAGGAGATGCACCTGACCGGCCGGCATCCGGAAAACTATCGAACGCACTGAACGGTGCCGTACTAAACCGAATAACCGTACCCCATTATTATGAAGCACGATTTCCAGTCTCTCGCAGAGGTTTTTTCCTATGTGACGACCAAGTACGCCAGACGCCCCGCCTACGGCATCGTAGGAGAAAAGACGGGCGGCTACAACTATGCCGAGTTCAAGGACTGCTGCCGCAGGATTTCGCGTCTGCTTTCCAATTTCGGTATCAATCCCAACGACAAAGTCGCCATTTTCTCCCAGAATATGCCCAACTGGGCGGTGGCTTTTTTTTCCATCACAGCCTTCGGCCGCATCGCTGTACCGATGCTTACCGAGTTGAGCGAAAACGAAATAAGAAACATTCTCACCCATTCAGGCACCAAGGCCCTGTTTGTTGCCAAGAGGCTGTTTCCCAAAATCCCTTCGGATATACTTGAAAAACTTCATATTGTCATCGCGACGGATGACCTGAGCATCCTTAAGGCGGAAGATGCGGCCTACACCTGTGACGGCCGCATCAAGACGCCGCTTTCCGACGACCTGGCCTGCCTGATTTATACCTCCGGCACCACCGGCGCGGCCAAGGGCGTGATGCTGACCCACCGCAATTTCTGCGCCAACATCCTGGCGGCCTGGAAGGCACAGCCGGCCCATCGTCACGATGTGTTCCTGTCCATTCTGCCGCTGGCCCACACCTATGAGATGAGCGTCGGCATGCTCTATGCGTTCTCCGTGGGTGCCATGACCTGGTATCTGAACAAAGTCCCTACGCCGACGGTACTGCTGCCCGCCCTCAAGAGCCTGCGTCCCACCCTGCTCCTTTCCGTGCCGCTGGTCATTGAAAAGATCTACCGCTCGAGCATCCTTCCGACCATTGAGAAGAGCCGTTTCCTCAAGGGACTCAAGAAGAGTTTCCCGGCTTTGCTCTACTGGCTGGTCGGGATGAAACTCAAAGGAACTTTCGGCGGCCGCATCAAGTTCTTCGGCGTCGGCGGCGCCAAACTGGACGAAGAGGTGGAGCGTTTCCTTGCGAAGGCCGCCTTCCCGTACGCCATCGGCTACGGCATGACCGAAGTCGCTCCGCTCATCTGCAATGCGAGCCCGTTCAAAACGCACATCGGCACCACCGGCATCCATGCCTGGGGCTTGCAGGTCCGTCTGGACAATGTCAATCCGGAGACCGGCGAGGGCGAAATCGTCGTCAAGGGCGATGCCGTGATGATGGGCTATTACAAAGACTATTACCGCACCCGCGAAGTGCTCAGCGACGACGGCTGGTTCCATACCGGGGACCTGGCCACCGTGGACAAGAAAGGCCGTTATTCCATCAAGGGCCGTCTCGGCAGCGTGATTGTCGGGCCGTCCGGCGAGAATATCTACCCCGAGGAGATTGAAAGCGTCATCAACAACATCGGCGGTGTCAACGAATCCCTCGTCGTCGAGAAGGACGGTCATCTGGTCGCCCTGGTCCATTTTGACGAAAATGTACTCGACTGGGATTATGAAAATGAGGATAAGTTTCTGGAAGACCTTGAAAAGCGCAAGAGCGATATCCTGGATTTTGTCAACGCCCATGTCAACCGCAACAGCCGGATCAAGGAAGTCCGGGTCGAGAAGCAGCCTTTCGTCAAGACCGCTACGATGAAGATCCGCCGTTTCCTCTACAAGGACGGTGCGCCGTCTTCGCCCGATGCCGCCGGCAAGACCTCCGGGAATGCGTCGGAGCCCGGAAAGACGGAGTGACCGGCGCGTGCAAATTTATTGCAAATACTTGGATTTTTCGTATTTTTGCACGCTCTTCGCTTTTGAAGATAACTTTTAAAAATTACGATTATGAAGTACGTATGTTCTGTTTGCGGTTACGAGTATGACGAGGCGGTCGAAGGGACTCCTTTTGCCGAACTTCCCGAGGATTGGACCTGCCCCCTCTGCGGTGTCGGCAAAGAGGATTTTGAAGCGGCCGAATAGTTCCATTCCGACCGTTTTCCCCAATGAATGAATTAGAAGAGGCGAGGGCGCAGATTGCGACCCTCGATAAAGAGATGGCCGGCTTGTTCGTGCAAAGGATGCAGCAGGTCGGCAAAGTCATCTCCTACAAGATAGCCCACGGGCTTCCGATTCTCGATGCCGGCCAGGAAGAAAAGATTCTTGCCCGCAATCTCTCTTACATACAGGAGCCGGTGCTGCAGGAGTACTATATCCTCTTCCAGCGCAGCGTGATGGATGTGTCCAAAGCCTACCAGAGCCGTTTGATGCAAGGGATGAAAGTGGCCTATTGCGGCATCCCCGGCGCCTTTGCCCACAATGCCGCCAAAGGACTTTTCCCGGATGCCGAAACCCTCGAATTTCCGGATTTTGAATCGGCCTACAAGGCTTGCGAAGAGGGCGGGGCGGATGTCGCCCTCCTTCCCATCGAGAACAGTTATGCCGGAGATGTGGGACGGGTCATGGATTTGAGTTTCGCAGGCAGCCTGTTCATCAACCGGATGGCGGAAGTGGATGTGACCCAAAACCTGCTCGCCGTGCCCGGTGCCACCCTCGGTGACATCAGGAAAGTCGTCAGTCATCCCCAGGCCCTGGCCCAGTGTGCCGGCTACATCCGCGACCACCGGCTGGAAGAAATGGAATATGCCAACACGGCCATGGCGGCGCAGTATGTCGCCGAAATGGCCGACAAAAGCGTAGCGGCCATCGCTTCCGTCGAGACGGCCCGCCTGTACGGCTTGGAAGTGCTGGAAGCCGGCATCAACGCCACCCATGAAAATACGACGCGTTTCGCTGTCTTCTCCAAGGCCCGGAACAGTGCTTCGGACGCTGGCGCCGACGACCATTTCATCCTGATTTTCACGGTCCGCAACGAAGCGGGCGCCCTGGCCAAGATCTTGAACATCATCGGCGCGCACGGATTCAACATGAGTTCGCTGCACAGCCGTCCGATGACCGGTCAGGTGTGGAAACATTATTTCTTTGCCGAACTGGAAGGCGATGTCCATTCTCCCGACGGGCAAGATCTGCTCCGTCAATTGTCAACTGTCTGCGACAAGTTGAAGATGACGGGCTCATACAGGAGTGTTTCATTATGAATATGACCTACAACCGCGAGTTGTTCCACCCGCAGGAAATCAAGCAAATGTACCCCGTCACCCCGGAAGGGGCGGCCAGTAAGGCGGCCAACGATGCCGAAATCCGCGCCGTGCTCGACGGTTCGTCCGACAAACTGATGCTCGTCATCGGTCCCTGCTCGGCTGACCGGGAAGACGCCGTGATGGACTATATCGCCCGTCTGCGTCCCGTGCAGGAGAAAGTCAAAGACAAGATTGTCATCGTCCCGCGCATCTATACCAACAAGCCGCGCACGACGGGAGCCGGCTACAAGGGCATGTTGCACCAGCCCGATCCCATCGCGGATCCCGACTTGTTCAAAGGCTTGGTCGCCATCCGCAAACTCCACCTCCGCGCTTTGCTGGAGACGGGATTTTCCTGTGCCGACGAGATGCTCTATCCGGAAAACCACCTCTTCCTCTCCGACATCCTCTCCTATGTGGCCGTCGGTGCCCGCAGTGTGGAAAACCAGCAGCACCGCCTGGTGGCCAGCGGCCTGGACATTCCCGTGGGGATGAAAAACCCGACCGGCGGCGACCTGTCCGTGATGATGAACTCCATCCGGGCCGCCCAGAGCAGCCATTCCTTCATCTATCGCAACTGGGATGTGCAGAGCGCCGGCAATCTCTATGCCCACGCCATCCTGCGCGGCTATGTGGACAATCACGGCACGAGCCACCCCAACTACCACTACGAGGATCTGCGCGACCTGGCGGACCATTATCAGGAAAGCGGACTGAAAAATCCTGCCTGCATCGTGGACTGCAATCATTCCAACTCCGGCAAGCAGTACCTGGAGCAGGGCCGCATCGCCAAGGAAGTCCTGCACAGCATGCGCCACTGCGAGCGGGTCGGGGCCCTGGTCAAAGGCCTGATGATCGAGTCGTATCTGGAAGACGGCGCCCAGAAGTCCGGCGAGTGTGTTTATGGCAAGTCCATCACCGACCCTTGCCTCGGCTGGGCTAAAACGGAACGGCTGATCTACGAACTCGCCGAACTGCGGTAACCCTTTGGCTCTCACGCACGAAGGAAAAGTTTTTCTGAGCCGAAAAATGGCATCAGAAAAATCTTTCCGCTTCGTGCTCCCTCAACGCCCCACGCCCTTGTTGGCTCCTGCAATCATCCGGTGCACGACCCCCTCACAGAGGGCCCTCCAGGGCATGGTACTGCACCGGATGCCTGTTTGAAACAACCACCCGGTGCACGACCCCCTAACAGAAGGCCCTCCAGAGCAGGGTGCTGCACCGGATGTTATCAACTATCGAAACGCAATTTTGTCAATAGATTCCTTCGTGACGGGCGACATCACTTGTCCCAGCATCAACAGCACAAAAGGCATCGATGGCAGGATGAGACGGTTGTACTCATCATTTGCTCCAATAACTGCAACGATAATATTACTGACACATAAAATCCATAAAGTAATAGAAATCCAGGCGAAGGTCTTTCTTCTTATCATCCACGGGACCAGCACCATTATATATATCAACAAAAACAGATAAATCCACCCCACATTGATCCATAAATGGTCTTGGGTGCCTCGGTAGAACAACAACTGGAAATCAGCGGCACGGAAGAATCGATGGAAGATGGCAATGATAGTTTCTTTGGGATGCGATTTGTAAACCCCTTCCATGTATTCTTTCTTCTCCCTGGGATTCATTCCCCAAAATCCGCTTGAATCGGGATTGTCTATCAAGCCATCTATCATAGCGTTTGCGTAGTTGTTATTACTGCTGACTTCACTCGTGGAGAATACGCCATATTCCCGACGGAATTCATTCATATAAAGAAGCAGACATAACATTGTCAATATCGTGGCTGTCATTCCTGAAAATGCGAAATGGCGGCCGCTTTTCATGGTTGCTTTAAGCCCGAAGACAAGCAGAAATACAGGAATCAAATAGATAAAAATTGGGCGATGAAATAGCAATAAGATAAAGATAACGCAAAACGGACCTCCGTAGCGAATCGTTTCTTTCCAAGACGGCTTGTCTGTTTTTTCGTTTGTCAGCAGAACGGTGCAAAAATAGATTAAAATAACAGACCAACTGATGGCAAGTGATTCGGTGATGATACGATTTGCCCAAACATTCAGGTACGGGAAGCAGCCATAGAAAAGCGTCATCCAAAATGTCAGTCGAGGGCTGATTTTCATCCTCAATGCGGTTTGATAGAAGAACCAGATGGACAGCAGAAACATCAAGTGCTGGAAAACGACGGTTGCCATCAAAAATGCGCTTTCGCCCACAAGCAGTTTCATTGTACCCAGAACGAACGGATAAACGGGAGTCCGATACGAGTCCAATTGCCCACCCATAAATACATCAAACGCAGAGATGTAACTGGGTGCATCCGGATTATTTGAAAATACACCTCGAAAAACAATCAGGAAAACGGATTCGACGATAGCAAGGGAATAAATAATGGCGAGCCTCCGATTTTTCTTGATAAACTCATTTGCTTTCATGGTATTCTTCTTCTGTGTTAACGGCCCAGATGGCGGATTTGGAATTATCTCCGTTGAGGATGGCTTCGACGGTTTTCATCGCGGTGAGCATCGAGTGATCCATATTGTTGTAGCGGTGCTGTCCGTTACGTCCCATACAGAACAGATTATTGAAGCCGTTGAGCCAGTCCTTTACTGTGTCTAACTCATAGTAACTGCCATAATAGGCGGGATAGGCCTTTTTGATGCGCACATGGCAGGCATCGAGGACATCCTCCCTTTCCACAATATCTATCTTGACCAACTCGTCGATGGCCATTTTGATAAAGTCATCTTTTTCCATCGTCCACATCGGATCGCCTTCCGAGCAGAAATACTCCAGTCCCATCCAGATGGTATGCTCATAGTCGTTGACCAGATAGGGAGACCAGTTGTTGAAGATTTGCAGACGGCCGATTTTGACATCCCTTTCCTGAATGTATATCCAGGTGTCCGGGACCCGGTTGAGCCAGGTCTTGATATGGGTTTTGTTCTTGATTTTGAGTTTTTTGACGCAAAGGCCGACGGTGATGAAGTCCCGGTAAGGAAGTTCTGCGGCAATACGTCTTACATCCTCCGGCTTGCTGTCATCCCGGATGGCGGCCACGAGGTCTTTGATGGGCATCGTGGACAGGGCATAATCACAAGCAATCGTGTGAATGACTCCGTCTGCATCACGATAGTCGACAGATGCGACATTGCCGTTTTGGGTGTGAAGACCGACTGCTTCAGACTGCATCAGGATTTCGCCACCTAAGGATTTCACTTCATCAGCAACGATTTCCCACAACTGTCCGGGGCCATACTTGGGATAAATATACTCTTCGATGAGCGAAGTTTCCACCTTGCCGTTATTCTTCTTTTTTCCGAATTTCTTGTTGACCATATCCTTGAGGACGGCCTGGACGGACAGACCTTTGACACGCTGGCTACCCCAGTCCGCGCCCAGTTTGGAAGGATGGATGCCCCAGACTTTTTCCGTATAGTCTTCGAAGAACATTCTGTAGAGGGGCTTTCCGAAGCGGTTGATATAAAAGTCCTCCAACGACTTCTCCGGACGCTTATGCAACATCGCTCCCAGATAGCCGAAACCGGCCTTCATCGTCCGAATCAGGCCCATATTGGCAAAAGTCGTCATCGATAGGGAGATGGGATAATCGAAGAATCTACGCAGGAAGAAAATGCGGCTGACGCGGTGCCTTTTCAAAATGACACGGTCTTCCTTTTCCGGGTCAGGGCCACCCGAAACCAACTCTTTGTCATTCAGATCCAAGAGAATGTCGTCTTTGGAGCGCCCGCCTTGGATGGGCATCATCCGCTGCCACCAGTCCATTACCTCCTTGTTTTTGGAGAAGAAGCGGTGACCGCCAATATCCATCCGGTTGCCATTGTATCGGACGGTTTGGGAGATACCTCCAATCATATCGCCGGCTTCCAGCACAATGGGATGTATATCCGATTTTTCAAGCAGTTCGTACGCAGCCGTCAATCCGGCCGGACCGGCACCGATGATGACGGCCGTTTTCTTGTTTTTTTTCATAGGCTTATTTTGTAAAAAGAATGATTTTGCGGGCAAAGAAATTCCAAAGCATTACCAGAGCGGCCGACAACAGCTTGGAAATCATATAATGGATATGGACCCGGTCGGTAAAGGCATACAGCAGAAGACTGTTCAGTCCCAGGCCGATGACGCCGATGATGCTGAAGATGACGAACTCACCGACCTTGTTGTCCATTTTGGACTTCTTGAAAATCCAGCCGGTACTCAACAGATAGTTGACGACAAGCCCGGCAAGAAAGGAAATCGAGGCCGATACGAGATAATAGAAACCGGCCCATTCCGTCAAGACATACAAAAGGCCATAATCGACGACAAATGCAAAGCCACCGACAAACAGGTAGCGAAAAAGTTGGATAAACCCGTTCGAGGTCTTATCCACAAACAGCGTGTTCAGAAATTTCATCCGCGTCCATTTACGCGATGCCATTATCCGGAGACGGAATCACCAAAACAGAAAGCGTGAATGAAACTCATTCACACTCTAGGTCTTGGCAAACCCGTACAAAGAATAAGTCACATCCACGCCTGAACGCGGACGTTCACAACTTATTCGGATTTGTACCTTTAACTGCCAAGTTTCGAGTGTTCCGAACAAATAGCAAACGCTAAAATCAATATGTATTTTTCGCATCGGGCAACCGATACGGTCGCAAATTTACAAAAAGGACAAGAAAAAGAAAAACTTTATGCGAAAATCTTGACTTTTCGGATTTTTTCAAAGAAGGATGTTATCTTGCTGACGCTAAAAATGGTAAGGAATGAAAACGGTAAATCAATCTGTATTGTCCGACTTGGGGCTTAACACGCGCCCGATGCAGGGCCAGACTATTCCGGTACGAAATTGTTATCACGGCTATTCTGACGGGAGCCGTACGGAGGTGTTGTTTTCGAGTAATTCGGCTTTTGCCCAAGCATTGAACAAGTTGGCAATCCTTGTCTGTGAATGGGATGTCATCTTGTTGGCATATTGCTTGATGGACAATCATTTCCATCTTATTCTATACGGAGAGGAATATGTCTGTGAGCGTTTTGTGAAAGAGTATGCACGTCGTCTTGGTATTGCACTTTCTTCTTCAAGGCAAGAAATCAGAGCATCCCTGAAGCCGCTGACAGATGATGTCTATCTCAAGACGGCCATTTGTTATGTGTTGCGAAATCCGGTGATTGCCCGTCTTCCATACCAGCCTACCAGCTATCCCTATTCCAGCGGATTCCTTCTTTTTGCCGGAACGGCAGATGCCAATCCCTGGGCTTCTCCCGCCTGGAAGAGATTGCTCTCAACTTGTCATTATCAGCCGGTGGCCGATGTTGCTGCTGTCTCAAGAGATGCCGATGGGGTATTGGGGAAAGTATGTCCCTATGCCACATTGAGTTATCGGGATAAGAGGAGCCTGACTGGCAGCCAAAAAACGATTCCGGGGGAGTGGTTGGTGGCCGGAGGCTTTGTATTCCCGGGCCATTATGTCAATTATGATTTGTGTGAACGTCTGTTCGGGACTATTCGCGGATTCCAATATTATATGTCCTCTTGTCGGGAAGCGGACTTCGAGCAAAGTCAAGGTTTTCTTGAACGCTTGAGTATCCCGGATCAGGAAATGAGAGCGCATCGGGATGAGTTGGCTCACGCGATGTTCGGCAAGTTTGGCGTGCGGAGTCTGACCGCCCAAGAGCGAGGATTGCTTGCGAAGAAAATCAGACGCGAGTATGGGTGCTCTGCCAAGCAGATTGCCAGGCTGGTCCATTTGGATGTCGGACAGGTGATGGCCTTGATGCCGTGAGGAAAGTTTTCTCCGACCGTCCGGGGTTAATCCTGCAATCATCCGGTGCACTGCCCCCTCGTGGAGTGGTTTCTGCGGCAGGGTGCTGCACAGGATACCCATTTCAAACTATCATCGGGTGCGCTGACCCCTCATGGAGTGGCTTCTGTGGCAGGATGTTGCACAGGATACCCATTTCAAACGACCATCCGGTGCGCTGACCCCTCATGGAG
>CAMNQO010000032.1 GCA_946549475.1 uncultured Bacteroidales bacterium | reverse complement strand
CGAAAATATAATTGCGGGCGGCCATTTCGGAGGGGCCGAAATCGCGCGTGCCCTTTGGGATGGAAGGTTTCTGTGCCATTAAAGTTCCGTTAGATTTTTCGTATAATTTCTCCATTTTTCAATCAACGCCCGCATGTCTTCGGGAATCTCGGCGTGAAAAGCCAGCCATTTCCCGCTGCGGGGATGCTCGAAGCCCAGGTCGGCTGCGTGTAGCGCCTGGCGGGGGAGTATCTTGAAGCAGTTCTCGATGAACTGGCGGTATTTGGCGTAGATGGTACCCTGACGGATTTCCATACCGTCATAGCGTTCATCACCGAAGAGCGGATGCCCGATATGGCGCATGTGGACGCGAATCTGGTGGGTCCGGCCCGTTTCCAGACGGCACTCGACCAGCGTGACGAAACCGAAACGCTCCAGTACCTTGTAGTGCGTGACGGCCGTCTTGCCTTGGTCTCCTTCGGGATATACTTTATAACGCAGCCGGTCGGAAGGGTCGCGGCCGATGTTGCCGTCGATGGTGCCCTCGTCTTCCTGCAGGTTGCCCCAGACCAGCGCCACATAACGGCGGTCGATGCTGTGGACGAAAAACTGGCGGGCGAGATGGAACTGCGCCTCTTCGTTCTTGGCCACCACCAGCAGGCCGGAGGTATCTTTGTCGATGCGGTGGACGAGCACGCCCATCCTTTCGTCCTGCGCATCCGCTTCCTGTCGCAGCCCCAGATGAAAGGCCAGGGCATTGACCAGCGTGCCGTCGTAATGTCCGTGGCCGGGATGGACCACCATGCCGGCGGGCTTGTTCAGCACCAGCACATCCTCATCCTCATATACGATATCGAGCGGAATGTTTTCGGGCAGGATTTCCAGTCCCCTGCGTTCGTAGGGCATCACGAAACTGACCACCTCCCCGGGCCGGACGATATAATTGGCCTTGACCGTCTTGTCGCCCACCTTCACATAGCCGGCTTTGATGGCGAGTTGGATGCGGTGGCGGGAACTGTGGTCCATGTGGTACGCGAGGAACTTATCCACGCGCAAAGCCTCCTGTCCCTTGTCAATCACGAAGCGGTAGTGCTCGAAGCAGGCCCCTTCGTTTTCTTCAAGTCCTTCAGGCTGCTCTTCGAAGTCAATATCTTCTTCGAACTGTTTCATCGGTCGCTTGTTTCGGCTGTCTGGCGTACGGGCACCTTGCCGGGGTCCAGGGTGAAATAAAGCCTGACGGCGGTTCCCATTTTGACGCTCTCGCCGCCGATGTCCGGAATCTGTCTGTAAACGACGGCGGCCAGGGTGTCGGCATAGGTCCTGATATCCCGCTCGAAAACCGTCTTTCCGACATTGAGTGAGTTGTCGTGCAGCAAATCCGAGGCTTGCAGGAAGTGCATGCCGAGCAGGTCCGGGATGGCGGTGGCGTTTTCCTTGGCGTTCACGCCGAGGGTCAGGTCAATGACGCTGTCGCTTTCCAGGAGGGTGCCGGCCCCGATGTTTTCGCCCTTATGGCGCTGGGCCAGCACATTGTTGGTTGCGAAATCATTTTCATAGGACAAGGTCCCCACTTGCAGGCCGGCACCGATGATTTCGGAGGTGGCCTGCCGCAGCGAATAGCCGACGACATTGGGCATCACGACCCTTTTGGGGCTGACGGCATTGATGACCAGCCGGATCTTCCGGCCTTGCTTGACGCCGGTGCCGGGTGCGGGATTCTGCCGGTAGATGGCGCCCGGAGCCATGCGGCGGACATAGATGGAGTCGTCAACCAGCACTTCCAGTTTTTTCTGTCCGGCCAGGGCTTCGGCCCGGGGGACGCTCATGCCGGTAAAATCCGGTACTTTGATTTCTTTGCCGTGGCGGGTGAAAAGTCCCAGGCCCAGCGCAGCCGCAAGGATGATGCCCGCATACAGGGCCAGCATCCCGGCCAGGTTTTTGGCGGCCCGTCGGCCGAATGTATTTTTCGCTTTATTCATCTCAGTCTTTGATGCATCGGACTTGGGCGCTGAAACTGGCTTTGTCCATCGCGGAGACCAGCACGTCGGCGCTGTCATAGGAGAAGAAGCGGCACCAGGCTTTGGTCCCGTCTTCCGCGTACGGCGTGGCGGTCCAGAACGCGGCCTTTTCTCCGAAGAAGTTGAAATATCTGCCCGCCGTGCCATATCCGAGCATTTTGACGGACAGGCGGGCGTTGTCGGTCTTGTCCACTTCCGGCCGGTACTCCTGCATCTGCTCGCCGTTGAAGGTGTAAGGGCACATCATCTCTCCGGCTACGCCCTTCCAGTCGTTCAGCGCAGCAGGGGTGTCGGGCAGACCGGCCTTTGCGGCCAGGGCGGCGGCCATCGCCGTCCATTCCTCTTCCGTGGGGAGGTGCCAGCCGTCGGGACAGGCATCCACGGCTTCTTCCCAGGTGTAATAGCAGCCCAGGACATCCTTGAGAATCCCGTAACCACGGAATCCCACGCCGATGTCGCGTCCGGCCGTGCCGGTGCTGCGGGCTTTGCCGGCGGCGAGGTTGCAGCGCATCCAGTGCCTGCCTCCGATCCTGGTGGAAACATAGGTGCTGTCCTGATAGAGCCAGAGGGAGTCTTTGCCGGCATCATAGTCCAGCGGCAGGCTGCATTCATAGGACTTGCCGGCCTTGTTGATGCCGATGCCGCCCTTGACCAGGGTGACATACTCGTTGGCCGAAGTGCTGTAGTAGTCTCCGGAGGGCGTTACCATGCAGGTGACCGTGAAAGTCCCGAGCGTATCTTTTTTGAAGGTATATTTGAAGCCGTTGTCCGTTCCCTCGCCCGGCTCATAACTGTCCATGAACGAAGAGATCTTCCAGGTATAACTCAGCGTGCCGTTTTTGGGATGATAGAGCCTGTGGTCGGTCGTGAAACTGACCGTCTGTCCTGCGGCGATATAGTTGACGCACTTGATGGAGAGGGAGCCTGTAAGCGTCCCTTTGGAAGGCGCCGTCTCATTTTTTTTGCAGGCCGCAAGGAGGACGGCACACAAGAGAAGGAAGGAAAAAGTTCTTTTCATGAACATACTTCTTGTACTAAATCCTACAAAGATAACAAATCCTTGCTTATTTTTCAAAAATCATCCGCGTTTGCTATCTTTGCATCCGCAGATTCCAAACCGTACCGTAGTATGAAAAAGACCTTTTTCGTGATGCTTTCCCTGTGCTTCCTTTCATGCAGCCGTCCCGCGTATGTGGATTTTACGGGCTATGCCCAGGGCGGCGTGTGGCAGGTGAAAGCCAACCTGCAAGGCGTATCGGCGAGCCGCCGCGAGTTGCAGCGCGGGCTGGATTCGTTGCTCAGCGCCATCGACGCCTCCCTTTCCGGCTACAACCGGGGGTCCGTCCTTTCCCGTCACAACCGGGGGGATCTGACGCTTCCCGCCGGGACGGCCGTCTCGCATGAGGAGGCGCTGGCGGCAGGCTACGATACGCTCTTCTTGCGGATGCTGGCGCTTTCACAGGCCGTCTGGGAGTTGACCGACGGCAAGGTGGACGCCTCGGCTGCGGATCTGTTCGATGCCTGGGGATTCGGATTCAAGCATGATTCCTTGCCTTCCGTCCGGCAGACCGATTCCCTGCGGGCTTTGTGCGGCTCATTTCTGCCCGTCCGTCCGGACGGAAGCGTCCAGCGTTTCAATTTCAACGCTTTGGCGCAAGGCTTCAGCAGCGATGTGCTGGCCGCGTATCTGTCTGCGGGAGGGGTCCGGGATATGCTGGTCAATGTCGGAGGCGAGATGGTCTGCGCCGGAGCCAATGCTTCGGGAAAGCCCTGGACCTTGGGCATTGACGCCCCGCTTGACGGCAACGACACGCCCGGACGCAATCTCAGCGGCGTGTTTTGTGTAAAGGATGTCCCTGCGGGGGTGGTGACTTCCGGCAATTATCGGAAATTCTATGTCAAGGACGGCATCAAATACGCCCACACCATCGATCCGTCCACCGGCCGTCCGGTGACGCATACGCTCTTGTCCGCCACGGTTGTCGTCGGTCCGGATTGTCCCCTTACCGCTCCCGGAGCCCCTTTTGCCGCCTATCCCGCCACCTTGGCGGACGGCATCGCCACCTATTGCATGGTGGTCGGCGCCGGGCAGGCGGCCGCCTTTATCCAGGCCCACCCCGGCATCGAGGCCTGTCTCATCAGCAAAGGGCAGCCGCAGGATGCAGACCCGCAGGCGGTCGCCGGACTGCAAGTCTGGACATCGGAGGGCTTTTCGCTCGAATAGTCCCGTCCGGATACGCCCAAGAGGCCGTCCCGTCCGAGGTCCTTTTCAGAGCGAGGCGATGGTTTCCAGGATGAAAATCAAGACCCGGCAGCAGGCTTCGTCGAGTGCGACCAGCCCTTCCGAAGTGGTTGCCAGGGCCGCTAATGAGCCGGCCATCACCACGGTCATCAGGGGCATGCAGAGCAGGTTGGTCAGCAGGAACCACAGCGGCAGGGAGCCGAATTTCCACCATGCCAGCGGGCCCGTCAGTACCTGACAACTGATGGACAGGGCGCACAGGTCCCAGACTTTGTGCAGCCCTTTTTTGAGCCCGTTTTCCCGCTCTGTTTCCGGCCAGGCCTTTTGCAGGCGCGGATAGAGATAGGTGATGCCCGCCATGGCCAGATAACTCAGTTGGAAGCCGGTTTCCCGTACTATGGGCGGATGCAGGGCTTCTTGCAGGATGAGTGCTCCCGCCAGGATGTCGGAGGGGCTGACTTTCCGTTCCAGGATGGATGCCGTCTCCCGCAAAGCAATGAAGAAAAAAGCCCGGACGATGGAAGGGCCGGCGCCCGTGGACAGGGTGTAGAGACCGCAGAACAGGATGAGCAGGACGCTGCGTGCTTTTTTCTGTACGGGTGTATTGCCGGCGAGTCCGGACAGTTTGTCCACGACCTGGCAGATCATGCCGACATGCAGTCCCGACAAGGCCAGCAGATGCGAGGCTCCGCTCCGGCGGAAAGCATTTTTGAGCGCCGGCGGGAGACCGCTGCGGTCCCCGGTCAGCAGGGTGCAGACCAGTTCGCCCGTGACGGTATCGCGCCAGGGGAGGCTGCGGATGCGCATGCGCACGGCGTCGGCCCATCTTTCCGCCCGCTGCCAATGCCACGCGCCCGTGTCCTCTTCCGCCAGCAGTCCGCAGAACAGTCCGCTTGCAAAAACACAAAACAGGAAAAATTTTTCTTTTTTCAGGCATTTTTTTCCCGAAAAATGCGTATATGCGAGCAGCAGGGCCAGCGTCACGCCTGCAAGCCACAACCGTGCTTCCCGGGCCGCCTGACCCAGTACAACCCCGGCTGTAAAGCACATAGCCCGGCTGATGTTCTCATCCTGCAAGATACGCATGGTTGAATATCAAGATTTATTTCCTATCTTTGCGCCGATTTCGGAAAAACTTTTCCGGCAGGAAAAATTTTTCTTTTTACTAACTTTATTATTCAGTCATTTATGATTATTTTGGTTCTCAATTGCGGCAGTTCTTCCTTGAAGTATCAGTTGCTCGACATGAAGAATAATGATAGTTACGATCTGCTGGCCAAAGGCCTGGTCGAACGCATCGGTATGGAGATGTCCCGTCTCAAACACCAGGGTGCGGACAAGGAAGCCCTGGTGGTGGACCGGCCCATTTCCGACCATACGGAAGCCATCAGGGCCGTGCTCGAGGCGCTGACGGACAAGAAGTGCGGCGTGCTGGATTCGTTGGAAGACATCGAGGCCGTGGGACACCGTGTCCTGCATGGCGGTGCGAAACTGACGGCCAGCAAGCGGGTTGACGATGCCCTCATCGCGCAGGTGGAGAAGTGCTGCGACCTCGGTCCGCTCCACAATCCCGCCAACCTCAAAGGCATCTATGCCGTCCGGGAAGTGATGCCGTCCACACCGCAGGTGGCCGTTTTCGATACGGCGTTCCACCAGACGATGCCCGACTATGCCTATACCTATGCGATACCTTACCGTTATTATGAGCAGTATGACATCCGCAAGTACGGTTTCCACGGCACCAGCCACCGTTATGTGTCGGCCAAGGCTGCCCGGTTTGCCGGATTGAACATGGAGGACAGCCGCATCATTACCTGTCACTTGGGCAACGGCAGTTCCATCGCTGCGGTTTACAACGGCAAATGTGTCGATACATCGATGGGACTCACTCCTTTGGACGGTCTCATCATGGGGACCCGCTGCGGCGCCATCGACCCTTCCGTCGTGACCTATATCCAGAAAAAGGAAGGCTTGACGGCCGACCAGGTGGAGAACATGCTCAACAAGGAGAGCGGTTTGCTCGGCGTCTCCGGCATCTCATCCGATTTCCGTGACCTGGGACAGGCGGCGGAAAAGGGCGAGTACCGCGCCAAATTGGCCCTCAAGAAACTCATTCACGGGATTATCCATTATGTGGGAGCCTATGTGGCGGAGATGAACGGTGTGGATATGATTGTCTTTACGGGAGGAATCGGTGAGAACAACGCCCGTCTGCGCCGTCGCGTGTGCGACAATCTCACCTATCTCGGTCTCCAGTTTGACAACGAGGCCAATGATTGCCGTGGCAAGGATGTGATGATTACTTTGCCCGAGTCCAAGGTCAAGGCCGCGGTCATCTGCACCAACGAGGAACTGGTTATCGCGCAGGATACGATGAGAATCGTGTTGAACGAAGAACTCTGAAAAGACCGGGACTGATTTTCCTTATCGGAAGAAACTGAAGTGGACCGCCCCGTATTTCTTCTCTTTGAAGAAGTGCGGGTGGTCTTTGAAATCGTATGCGGACGAATGTTCCAGAATGAAATAACCGTCCGGGTACAAGAGGCGCTGTTCCGTACCGTCTTCTCCGGGCCAGGCGGTGGAGAAAATCTTGTCGGGGAGGCTCCCGACGCCGTCCAGTGCGTAGGGGGGATCGGCGAAAACCACATCGAAAGACTTGCGACACAAGGGCAGGAAGTCAAAGACATTGTGGTGGACCACGGTGATAACCTTGTCCAGTCCTAGGGCATGCGTATGTTGTTTGATGAAGCGGGCGTTGTCCGGATTCATCTCGATGCAGTGGACACCGGCGGCGCCGCGCGAGGCAAATTCAAAACTGATGGATCCCGCGCCGCCAAAGAGGTCGAGCACCTGCAAGCCGTCAAAGTCATAGACATTGTCCAGGATGTTGAACAAGCCTTCTTTGGCAAAATCCGTCGTGGGGCGTGCCTTGTACTCACGCGGAGGGGTGATGCTCCGTCCCCGCAGTTTCCCGCCGATGATCCTCATAGGGCTTTGACCGCTTGGAAATAGTGATAGAGCGAGAGTTCGTCTTCTGCCGCCAGCGGGGTGCGGAAATAGATAGGCGAGGCTTCCGGGTTGAGTTGCAGATTTTTGAGGGCCATAAAGATGTAATATTGCGCCGTCGTGAAATCCGCCGCCTCGAAACTGTTGCAGAGCATCAGGTTTTTTCCCTGGAAAATGACCAGATAAAGGCGTCCTTCCGCATGGGAAGCGATAATCTTGTTGTAAGAATCCACCTTGTAGCCTTCTGTGAGCATGTAATGAAACTCCGGAAGGATGTCTTCTTCCCGGCCGGAAAGCATGCTGCATACGATATGCGTCAGACGCGATGCCGTCGGTGTCCAGACTTCTACGGCCCCCAGTTCCGGCGGCAGGGGACGCCAGCGGACAGGGCCGTCCGCCGGTCCGGCAGCCGCATCGAGACAGGCCTGCGCCCGGCTCTCGTCAAACCAGGCGGCGGGCACGAGGGTGAAGCGGGGCGAGAAGGTGGAGAGGACGACTTCGTCGTAATTGCCCTGGAAGACATCGTTGCCAAAAACAAACTCTGCGCTCAGCCAAGGAGACCGGGCGCAGGTGTCTGTTCGGTAAGTAAAACCGTTCAGCCCGCACTGGACGGATATTCTGGACGGATTATTCCCAGTTGCCGGCATTGTTGTTCGGGGCTGTGACGCTGCCGACCTTCAGGCCGGGATAGCGATCCGTATCCAGTCTTTCTTCGCACAGGTTGACGATCAACTGGTGGTTCATGCCCTTGAGCAGACGCTCCTGATAGTAGTAGGGGTCGGCCTTTTTGGGATCGGTCTTGGGAAGCATCTTCTTCTCGGCATAGGGGATGGCCGCCTCGAAGAGAGGCACCTTCACGCCGGAAACGGTCTTGATTTCCGCCGCATAGATGATGGTGTCCTTGCCGCTGTAGGGGATGTACTTGATGCTCTGGATGTTGAAATCCGGGCGGCTCTTTTTGCTGCAAAGGGTATCCTTGACCGGAATCTTGGTCGTAGTCGCCAGCACGAGGGTGAAGCCGGGGTCCTTCGGCGTGCCGTCTTCGTTGTAGTATTTTGCGAAGAGTTCCTCGTCGGAGATGGTTTTCTTGCCTTTCTTGAACTTCTTTCTGAGATTCGTGGTGTTGAGCATGGCCAGAGAGTCGTCTTTGGAGCCGATCTGCTTGATGACTTCCACATATCCGTTTTCATAGAACCAGATCAGGGAGTCGGCGGTGGGGGAATAGTGGCCATAGGTGCTCTTGAAGCCGACCTGGAGAGTGCGGATGTCTTTGAGGATCTGGATGGCGACTTGCTCCCTTGCGGCTTTTTCTTCGTTGAATTTCACAGGCCGCATGATGCTGTCGATGCAGAAATAGGCCAGGACGAGAATGCAGATCGGGAGGACTGCAAAGGTCAGGATTTTGGAATAGAGAGGTTTCATTATGTTGTAAGTTTTGTTTCAAAATCACGCAAAGATAAGAAACAGTTTGGAATTTTGAAACAGTTTCGGAAAAAATGAATAAATTTGCAAAACAATGACGGAGAAAAAAGACATAAATCCGCGTGAGCGGATGCAGTTCCACCACATTCTGGACGAATGTGATGATTTTGTCGTGACGAGTCACAACAGTCCGGACGGAGATGCGCTGGGCAGTTGCGCCGCCCTGTGCCACTATCTCGCGGCCAAGGGCAAACGCGCCGTCCTGGCCTTGCCCGACCCTGTACCCGCGACCCTCTCCTTTGTCTTTGAGCCGCAGCCTCCCTTCCCGGTATGCAACCTGGAAGACCATCCGGCGCAGACGGTCTCCGCCTTGCAAAAAGCCGGAGCGATAATCTGTCTGGATTTCAATCATTTCAGGCGGACGAAACTGGGCGCCCGCATCCAGGCGGCCCGCTGTCCCAAAGTCCTGGTGGACCATCACATCGATCCGGACCGCACGGCTTTCGATGTCTGCATCAGCGATATCCATGTGTCCTCGACCTGTGAGTTGCTGTATTTCCTGCTGCTTTCCTCGGATGATGTCCGGGGCGATGCCTCCCTTCTTCCGCCGCGTGCCGCCTGCAGCCTGCTCGTGGGGATGACGACGGACAGCAACAATTTCGCCAATTCGGTCTATCCCGACACCTTGCGCATGGCTTCCGAACTGATGGCTGCCGGCGTGGACCGGGACGGCATCATCGATAAGCTCTACCACCATTACCGGGAGAACCGTCTCCGTGCCATGGGGTATGTCCTTTCCGAAAAGATGGTGCTGACACCCGAAAAAGTGGCTTATGTCATCCTTTCGGAGAAAGAAATCCAGCGCCTGGGACTGGTCGAGGGGGAGACGGAGGGATTTGTCAACCTGCCTTTGAGCCTCGACGCGGTGGAAGTGAGTATTTTCTTGCGCGAGTTGCCGGATCGTTTTCGTGTATCCATCCGTTCCAAGAAGGGTACTTCCGCGAATGCCTGGGCACAGGCCTGTTTCTTCGGCGGCGGCCATGAAAATGCGGCGGGCGGTACATTGTTCAAATTTTCTTCCAATCCGGACGATCGTCTCGGCCATCCGGCGGTCGTCGGGGATGCCGATTCGGTCCGGCAATATGTCAAGGACGCCATCGTCCGCTTTTTCGGGAAAAAATGAGAAGGGTAGCCGGCATATCGTTTTGCGCCCTTGCGGCACTGTCCCTGTTCCTTTCATGCAGCAAGGCAAGCCGGGAAGCGACTTTCGCGACCCAGGAAACACGCATCGCATCGTACATTGACAGCGAGGTGAAAGCCGGCGCGACCTTTACCGATCTGGGCGGAGTCTATCGCATCATTTATGAAGAAGGCAGCGGAGAGGCGCTGCAGGAGACCGGCGTCGTGACCTTTTATTATGCGGCCTATGTCTTCTCCGGCTCCAAGTCGGTGTCCAATCTGATAGCGACCAACCGTAAGGAAACGGCCGGAAGTGCCGGTTGGGATACGGCGGACGAAAGCCGGTATCAGTCCCTGACCGTGAGCCTGGAGGAAGCGGAGTTCGTGGACGGACTCAAACGGGGACTCGTGGGCGTCAAGGCAAATCAGCACGCCTCCGTCGTGTTCTCGGGACGCTATGGTTTCGGGGGCAAGATTTACGGGAAAGTGCCCGCCAATGCCGCTTTGTTGTACGAAATCTGGGTGGTGGCCGTCACCAATTGATATATGATGAAAAAAATTTTCTATTTGTCACTGATGCTGGTCCTGTCGCTCGCCTGTGCCAAGACGGAGACGGTCTCGTCCAATGCCAAAAGCAAGCGCCACTTCGATGCCTGGGTACAGGTGGCTTGGCCGAAGGCTTATGCGGACGGCCTGAAAGGATGGGGGTATTACCAGTCGCCCGACGATGAAGTCCCCGGGCCGGGAAATCCGGTGGCGGACAGTGCCTGGGTCTATCTCCGTTATACATCCCGCGACATGAACGGAACGGTCGTTGCGACGACGGAGGAAAAGGTGCATCGCCAGTTGGGCTCCTATGTCAAATCCGCTTATTACGGCCCGATCGTCTGGAACAAGAGCGATCCGGCCGCCGTATGTGCCGGAGCCCGCAGTTTCTTGTCCGACATGAGGATCGGCGGCCGGCGCCGGGCGATCATTCCCGGCTGGCTGAACGCCTATACGGACCATGCTTCCGGCGAGGATTACTTCAACGCCACCGAGGGGGCGGGGGCCGCGCTGGTGTTCGATGTGGAAATCATCGGCGCGACCAATGATATGACGCGCTGGGGGGTCGATTCGCTGGTAAGGTATGTGTCGGCTCACCCGTCCTGCCTGTATGCGAAATCCGCTGCCGGGGTTCCGGCGGAGGAAGCGGTGTTTGTGCGTAGTGCGGAAGATTCCAAAGATACGACGGATCTGGGCTGGTGGTATCAGCGTCTGAAGATGCCCGACCAGGAAAAGACCCTGCCCAACGATACGACGGTCTATCTGGATTATGTGGGCCGGCGCCTCGACGGACAAGTTTTCGACACCAGCATCAAGGATACGGCGCGCAAGTATGACATTTATTCTTCATCATCGACATATTCCCCGATGAAGATCAAGTTGGCCGAGCAGTATTTTGACATCAAGATGCTGTCCGCGACGGACGGGTCGGAAAATTCCCTGATCCGGGGCTTTACCTATACCGTCAAGCACATGCGGCCGGGAGAGTGGGGAGTCACCCTTTTCCACCAGGGGATGGGCTATGCCGCTTCGGCGCAGTCCGCCATCCCTGCGTATAGTCCGTTGATGTTTGAAATGAGGCTGGTGGAGGCTCCCAAATAGCGAATGAAGGAAACGAAGCCGCCCTTCGTGCCGCTTGAACTCGGTACGGAAAATATTTCCACGCTCCTGCGCAAATATGCCCTTCCCGCCATCATCGCGATGACGGCTTCCTCCTTATACAATATGGTGGACAGCATCTTCATCGGGCAGGGCGTCGGGGCGCTGGCCATTTCCGGTCTGGCGGTCACTTTCCCGCTGATGAACCTCTCGACGGCTTTCGGTACGCTGGTGGGCATCGGCGGCGCCACGATGGTCTCGGTCTTTCTGGGCCAGAAAAATTATGCGGCGGCCAACCGGGTACTGGGCAACACCTTTACGCTCAATGTGCTGACCGGCCTCCTCTTTATGCTGGTCACCCTGCTCTGGTTGGAGCCCGTCCTGCGCTTTTTCGGCGCCAGCGACGCGACCCTGCCCTACGCCTCGGAGTATATGACCATCATCCTCTACGGCAACATCATCACGCACCTGTATTTCGGACTCAACGGGATAATGCGTTCCGGCGGCAACCCGCGTGGCGCGATGAACCTGACCCTCTTCACCGTCATCCTCAATACCGTCCTGGACCCGATCTTCATCTTCGTCTTCGACCTGGGCATCCGGGGAGCGGCCTGGGCGACCGTCCTTTCCCAGACGGCGGCCTTCATCATCATTATGGCCGAGTTCGGCAACCCCGGGCGGGTGCTGCGTTTTACCCGCCGGTCTTTCATCCCGGACTGGCGCATCGCCCGGGACAGTCTGGCCATCGGATTCGGCCCTTTCCTGATGAACAGCGCCAGTTGCGTCGTGACGATGATCATCAACCAGCAGTTGTATAAATATTTCGGCGACCTGGGCATCGGCTCCTACGGCATCTGCAACCGCATCACCTTCTTCTTCGTGATGATCTGCGTGGGACTCAACCAGGGGATGCAGCCCATCGCCGGCTACAATTACGGCGCCCGTCAGTACA